>CAYWOT010000030.1:0-14766 GCA_964459975.1 uncultured bacterium | reverse complement strand
AAGTCGCGGCAGCATGACCTGGTGGCGCGGATCGAGAAGCGCCAGGAGCAGGAGCTCGGGATCCACGTCGAGGTCAAGCTCGTCGAGCAGAAGACGATCGCCCGCTTCGAGGGCAAGGCGCAGCGCGTGATCGACCGCCGGAGCCTGTGACCGGGCGCCGCGGCCCTTTTCATTCAGGAGGATGCGGGAATGAGCACCGGCACGCTCTATATCGTGGCCACCCCTCTCGGAAATCTCGAGGACATCACGCTGCGGGCGATCCGCGTCCTCACGGAGGCGTCCGTCGTCGCCTGCGAGGACACCCGGCGCACCGTGAAGATTCTCAACCGCTACGGGATCCGAACGCCCCTGATCATCTTCCACGAGTACAACAAGCGCAGGGCCGGCGCCGGGATCCTCCGCCGGCTGCGGGACGGGGACGCCGTCGCGCTGGTGTCCGACGCCGGAACGCCGGCCATCTCGGACCCCGGCTACGAGCTGGTGCGGGAAGCGATCCGCACGGGAGTGCGCGTCGAGATCGTCCCCGGCCCCTCGGCGCTGGTCGCCGCGCTCGTCGTCTCCGGGCTGCCGACCGACCGCTTCAGCTTCGAGGGATTCCTCCCGGTCCGCGGGGAGAGGCGCCGGAAGGCGATGCGGGCCTTGGGCAAGGAAACGCGCACGCTGATCTTCTACGAGGCGCCGCAGCGGATCGCGGAATTCCTGCGCGAGGCCGCCGAGATCTTCGGGGCCCGTGCGGCGTGCGTGGTCCGGGAGCTCACGAAGCTCCACGAGGAGATCCTGCGGGGCACCCTCCCGGAGCTGGCGGCGGAGATCGCCCGGCGCGACGCGGTGCGGGGCGAGATTACCGTGGTGATCGGGGGGGCGCCGAAGACGGCGGAGCTCGCCGTCGAGGAGGTCGTCCGGGCGTCGCTTGCGGACGCGTCCGGCTCCTCGCGGGATCTTGCGCGGGAGATCGCCGACCGGACGGGGCTGTCCCGGCGGAACGTGTACGCGGAAATCCTGCGCCAGCGGCGGAGATGAAGCGAAGAGCGGCCCGCCGCCGGGCCGCTCTTCGCGAGGGTCCCTATTTTTTCTTGTCGTCCACCTGCACCAGGAGCGAGTCCGACACGTTCGTCGTCAGCCCGTGGAAGGTTTCCCTCGCCTTGCGGAAGTCCGGATCGGCGAGGATCCGCTCCAGGGAAGCAAGACTGTCCAGGTCCACCTGCACCACGCGTTGGGGGGAGGAGCCGCCCAGCATGCTCCGGTATTTCCGGACCGCGCGGACGCCGACGAACTTGCGCCACAGGTTCTTTCCCGTGCGCGACAGGTAGCGCTCGAACTCCTTGGCCTTGCCGGGAACGATGTCGAACCGGTACTCGAAGGTGATCATGGCGGGACCTCCTGTCGGGATGGTTGGCCTGCGACAAAGCCTAGCAACGCACGGTGCTTCCCGTCAATCGACGCGAAGCACGATCTTCCCGAACTGCTTTCCCTCCTTGAGCCGCCGCAGGGCTTCCCCCGCGTCGGACAGGGGGAACACGGAGTCGACGACGGGGCGGACGCCGCTTGCCCGTACCATCCGGAGCATATCGGAGAACTCGCCGTGGGACCCCATCGTGGAGCCGAGCACGGTCAGTTGATTCCAGAAGATGCGCGCGACGTCCTCCGCCGGGTCCGGCCCCGTCGTCGCGCCGCAGGTCACCAGCCTTCCGCCCCGCGCCAGGGACGCGATCGACTTCTTCCAGGTCGCCTTCCCCACGGAGTCGAGCACGATGTCCACGCCCCGCCGCCCGGTGATCCTGCGCGCCTCGCGCGCGAAGTCGGCGCTCCCGTGGTCGATCGCGAAGTCCGCGCCCAGCGAACGCGCCCGGTCGAGCTTGTCCGCGCTCCCCGACGTGACGATCGCGGTGAGCCCCAGGGCCTTGGCGATCGTGAGCGCGGCCAGCGCCACGCCTCCGCCGATTCCCACGATGAGCACGGACTCCCCCGGCCGCGCGCCGGCCTTGGTGACGAGCATCCGCCAGGCGGTGAGGAACGTCAGGGGGAGCGCCGCGGACTCCTCCCACGACAGGCCGACCGGCCTCGGATAGACGCTGCGTTCGGGCGCCAGTACGGTTTCGGCGAACGTGCCCGGCAGATGCTCCCCCAGAAGGCGGAACGTCACGCAAAGGGAATGCTCCCCGCGGACGCAGAATTCGCAGGCGCCGCAATCGACCCCCGGGTTCAGGACCACCTCGTCGCCCGGTCTGGCCCGCAATACGCCGGGGCCGGCGGCATCGACAACCCCCGCGCCGTCCGAACCCATCACGTGCGGGAAGGCGAGGGACACGCCGGGAATGCCGCCGACGACGAAGAGATCGAGGTGGTTGAGCGCGGCCGCGCGCAGCCTGACCCGGACCTGCCCGGGCCCCGGATCGGGGGCGGGAAGGTCTCCGACCCGGACCTGTTCGAGGCCTCCGTGTCCGGCCAGAAAGCAGGCCTTCATGGGTGCGTCCTCCGGAGTCCGCGTTTACCGATCGATGTTGTTCCGAAGCATGAGATCTTCGAGGGAGGAGACGTCGATGTTGAGAAGCTCTGCGGCGCGCTCCCTGTCCCCGTCCGCCAGGGCCAGGGCCTGCAGGACCATCGGCTTCTCCAGGTCTCGCACGGTGCCGCGACCGCCCGTCTCTGCCGTTTCCGGCGGCTTGCGATCCGCCTTGCGGCCCCTGCGGCCGTACAGAATCTCCGGCGGAAGGTCCGCGGCGTCCACGACCGTTCCCTGTTTCTTGCGGGCGGAGATCGTCTTGACCAGCTCCCGGAGCTCCCGCACGTTTCCGGGCCACGAGTAGGCCGTGAGCGCCTGGACCGCCGTCTGGCTGAATCCGCGCAGGGGCTTCTTCCGGTGCCGGTTTTCCTCGAACAGGAAATGGTGGAGGAGCAGAGGGATGTCCTCGGTCCGTTCGCGGAGCGCGGGGATGCGGAT
This sequence comes from uncultured bacterium, assembly GCA_964459975.1. GTDB lineage: Bacteria > Desulfobacterota > Deferrimicrobia > Deferrimicrobiales > Deferrimicrobiaceae > CSP1-8. The sequence goes on along the minus strand of CAYWOT010000030.1, from coordinate 11,825 downwards.
GGTGCCGGGGGCGAACCGCTCCCGGAAGGCCGCCGGCGCCCTGTCCTTGGCGACGAGCGTTTCCAGGTCGGTCGTCGAGGAGGCGACCAGCCGGACGTCCAGCTCGATTTCCTCGGAGCTTCCGACCGGCGTGATCGTCTTCGTCTCGAGAAGCCCGGCGATGCGCTCCAGCACCCGGGGGCCGGCTTCCTCGAAGTCCGCCAGGAAGACCGTCCCGTGGTTCGCCATGGCGAGCTTTCCCGGCCGGGAAAGCACCGCTCCCTCGTAGGCCCCCGCGGCGTATCCGAAAAGGTCTCCTTCCAGCGTCTCCTCGGCGGTCCCCGAGCAGTAGATGGGAACGAACAGCCCCGACGACCGCGCGCTGTGGAAGTGCAGGATGCGTGCGAAGAAGGACCGGCCGGTGCCGCGCTCGCCGACGAGCAGCACCGGGGTTTCCGTGTCGGAGATCCGCTGCACGGCGGCGATCAGTTCCTGGACCGGAGGGGTCGTGCCCACGACCGAGTAGACGAGGTGCCCGCTGCGGGATTCGGCCTTGAGATAAAGGTTCTCCCGCTTGAGCTGCCGCTGGATGTACGCCTTGTCGACCAGATGGAGGACCTCCTCCGCCTGGAACGGCTTCGCCAGATAATGGAACGCGCCCGCCCGCATCGCCTCGATCGCGCTGTCCACGGTGCCGTAGCCGGTCATCATGATGACTTCGGCGTCCGCCTGGAGCTTCTTCGCCGTGCGCAGCACCTCGATCCCGTCGCATCCGGGCATCTTGAGGTCGGTCAGCACGATGTCGAACCGGTTCTGCTCGAGCTTGTCGATCCCGGCGGAGCCGGAATCGGCCTTCTGGACGTCCCAGCCTTCGGAGCGGAACAGGTCCTCGAGGAAGTTCAGCACCTGCAGTTCGTCGTCGACGATCAGGATTCTCCGGTGTGCGGGGACCTTCAACGGTTACTTCCTCCTGACCGTCCAGAGGATCGCCGCCCCGCCCACGACCAGGATGAGAACGAGCGACGCGATCTCGAGGCGCCGGAACCGGGTCCGCGCGCTGTGCTCGGCGTCGGCGCGCTCGGCGTAGGCTTTCTGGGTGCGCGCAACGTCCGACCGGGCGGTCTGCAAGGGCGCCGCCGCCAGGGCGAAGAGCAGAAAAACGACGGCCACGGCTGCTCTTGCCGCCCCTCGAAAGCGCGCGTCCCGGACCGTTTTCATCGGGGTATTTATACCACGAAACGGAGGGGCGCGGCGCACGAAGCGCACCGGTTCCCCGCGAGGCCGGAAGCGTCCGTTCGGTACCCGTCCCGGCGGACCACGACCGCACCGCACGACGGGCAGGCGGTGTCCGCGCACCCCGCCAGCCGGTAATTCCCCACGTAGACGTACGGCAGGCGCGCCCGCGCGATCCGGTACGCGGCGGCGAGCCGGGCGGGGGGCGTGGGCGGAGCGGTGAAGCGGTGCATGGGCATGTACCGGGACAGGTGGAGGGGGATGTCCCGGTCGATCCCGGCCACGAAATCGACGACGGCGCGGATCGCGTCGTCCGAGTCGTTCTCCCCGGTGACGAGCAGCGTCGTGAGCTCCACGTGCGTGGCGCCCGCGCTCGCCCGGATCGTCTCGAGGACGGGAGCGAGCGCGCCGCCGCAGATCGTGCGGTAGAACGCATCGTCCATCGACTTCAGGTCGATGTTCATGGCGTCGACCAGGGGAAGGAGCTCGCCGAGGGGCTCCGCGGAGACGAACCCGTTGGTCACCAGAACGTTCGCCAGCCCGGCGCTCCGGAACGCCCGGGCGCAGTCGCGGACGAATTCGAACGCGATCAGCGGTTCGTTGTACGTGTACGCGATTCCCACGGCGCCTTCCCGCCGGGCGGACGCCACCAGGTCGGGAATGGACACGGGAAACGAGGGCACGCGCCGCTCGACCAGATGGACGTTCTGGCAGAAGCCGCACCGGAAGTTGCAGCCCGTCTGGCCGATCGACAGGATCGGCCTGCCCGGGTGGAAGTGGAACAGCGGCTTCTTCTCCACGGGATCGACCTGGACGGCGGACGCCGTCCCGTAGGTAAGGGCCAGGAGCGTGCCGCGACGGTTTCCGCGGACGCCGCAGATTCCCTGTTTCCCGTCCCGTATGAGGCACCGGTGGGGGCACAGCTCGCACCGGACGGCGTCGCCCTCGCGCCGCCAGTGGGCGGCGGGGCGACCTTCAAAAGCGGACATGGAACCCCTCGTAGGGTTCCGCGGGATCCCGCCACTCCACCGAGATGGTCTCGACGACGGCCCCCGGCGGACCCTCCCGCATGAAGGCGACGATCTTTTCCACCTCCCCGCGTTCCCCCTGGAGGACCGCCTCGACCTGCCCGCCGGGGAGGTTGCGGACGAATCCGCGGACCCCGCAGAACCTCGCCATGTCGCGCATCGACGCGCGGAAGAAGACCCCCTGGACCATGCCGGACACCACCACGTGGGCCTCGGTTGCGTTCTCCATCTACGGTTCCCCTCCCGCCGCGATCTCGAGAAACTCCTTCTCGGAGAGGATCGCAAGGCCGAGCTCGCGAGCTTCCTTCTCCTTCGATCCGGAGCCGGGTCCCGCCACCACGTAGTCCGTCTTTTTGGAGACGGAACTCGTCACGTTGGCTCCCAGTCTTTCGGCGCGGGCCTTTGCCTCCGAGCGCGTCATGGTCTCCAGCTTGCCGGTGAACACGACCGTCTTGCCCGTAAGCGGGCCCGCCGCCTCCGACGGTTCGAGATCCCGGACCGCAACGAGCGCTTCGCCCCTCCGCCCGGGTTCGGTCAACCGGTCGAGCAGCGTTCGCATTCGCGGTTCCCGGAAGAAGGACGCGATATCGTTCGCGATGCTTTCCCCGATGCCGCCGACGGACAGCAGATCCTTTCGCGCATCCGAGGTCGGGTCCGCCGCATCCTCCATGCACGCCCGCCATCGGGACAAGGTGACGTAATGCCGGGCCAGCAGGCGCGCGGTGGCCTGGCCCACCTGCCGGATGCCCAACGCGTACAGAAAACGGTCGAGGGGAATGGTGCGGGCTCGTTGAATCGCGCGGAACAGATTTCGCGCCTTTTTCTCCTCTCCGCGCCATCCTTCCCAGCCGGACAACGGCCGATCGCTGTGCCGGTCCCGTTCTTCCAACGTGAAGATGTCGACCGGCGTCCGGATCAATCCTTTTTCGTAGAACAGGTCGATGTTCTTTTCGCCCAATCCTTCGATGTCGAAGGCGTCCCGCGACGCGAAATGAAACAGTCGCTCCTTGACCTGGGCGGGACAGATCCATCCCCCCGTACAATAGGTCTCCGCGGCGTCCTGCTCCTTCGTCAGCAGGCTTCCGCACACCGGGCAGTGCGTCGGAAACGAATACGGCCGGCTGTCCGGCGGTCGGCGATCCGGGACGACTTCCACGACCTGCGGGATCACGTCGCCCGCCCGCTGTACGACGACGGTGTCGCCCTCCCGGATGTCCTTCCGTGCGATCTCGTCCTGGTTGTGCAAGGTGGCCCGGGACACGAGCACCCCTCCGACGTTGACGGGGGCGAGATTCGCGACCGGCGTCGCCGTGCCCAAACGCCCGATCTGGACCACGATGGATCGGATCTGCGTGATCGCGCGTTCGGGGGGGAACTTCCAGGCGATCGCCCACCGCGGTTTCCGGCTGTCGGATCCCAGCCGGTTCTGCCAGTCCAGCCGGTCGACCTTGATCACGATGCCGTCGATGGAAAACCCGAGCCGGGATCGCTTGTTCTGCATGTCGTCGTAATAGGGAGACAGGGCCGAGCAGTCGGAATCGGTCACGGTGACCGAGACCGCAGGCTCGACGATCCGGAGCCCCCACGTCTTCATCTTCTGTCGGGCCTCCCCTTGCGTCCGCGCGAACGGAGCGGCGACTTCGCCCCAGGCGTACGTGAAGAAACGCAGGGGACGATTCGCCGTAACGGCGGGATCCTTCTGCCTCAGGCTCCCGGCGGCGGCGTTCCGGGGGTTGGCGAACAGCTTGTCGCCCGCGGATTCCTGCTGCTCGTTGAGAGTGAGGAAATCTTCGTCCGAAATGTAGGCTTCGCCGCGCGCTTCGAATACGGGCGGCCAACCCTTGCCTTTCAAGGTCTGCGGAACGTCCCGGATGGTGGCGACGTTGGCGGTCACGTCCTCGCCCTCGATGCCGCTGCCTCGCGTCGCGGCGGATACGAGACGTCCCTTTTCATACCGGAGAGAGCACGAAAGGCCGTCGATTTTCGGTTCCGCCACCAGTTCGATGGGCACGTTCGGGTCCTTGAGCTCGAGGATGAAGTTTCGAACGCTTTCCAGGAATCTCCGCACGTCTTCGTGCGTCAGGGCATTGTCCAGCGAGGTCATCGGCACGACATGCCGGATCTTCCGGAAGCCCGACGCCGGCTCCGCGCCCACCCGGAACGAGGGGCTGTCGGGGGAGATCCGATCCGGAAAACGCGCTTCGATGGCATCGTTGCGCCGTCGCAGCGAATCGTATTCGGCATCCGTGATTTCCGGTCGATCCGCCTGGTAGTACAGGGTGTCGTGATGGCGGATCAGGCGGGCCAGTTCGGCGAGCTCCGATGCGGCCTGTTCTTCCGTCAGTCGTTCGACGGGGATACCGAACCATCTCGTCCATCGTGCGGTCATGACGACGCGGCCGACCTCGTTGCGGGGTGTCCTCATCCCTTCGGAAACGGGCTCGGAGGATGGCTTCGATCGGCTTCCCGGCACAATTATACGATGGAAACGGGTCTTTCCGCGTGAGTCCGCCGCAACGACGCCCGGTCGGCGGACTTCGGTCCGCGGGATGTGGTCCGCCTGCGGACGCCCGGCCACCGACGCCGGGGAGGGCCCCTGCGGGGAGCCGGTTACGCCGGGGTTCGTGAGATGACGCGGTTCAACCGGAAGCGGCGAGCCCTATTCTTCGAGCGCCGCGATGCCGGGAAGCCGTTTCCCTTCGAGCAGCTCGAGGAACGCGCCGCCGCCGGTGGAGACGTAGGACATCCGCGAGAACAGGCCCACCTTGTGAAGCGCCGTGTCGGTGTCGCCCCCGCCCACGATCGTGATGGCGTTGCTCTCGGCGAGCGCCCGCATCATCGCGTACGTCCCGTTGGAGAAGACCCCGATCTCGAAGGCCCCCAACGGGCCGTTCCAGACGATGGTCTTCGCGTCCGCCAGTGCCTCCTTGAACAGGAGGGACGTGGCGGGCCCGACGTCGGCCGCCGTCCAGCCGGCGGGGATCTCGGCGGCGGGAACGGTCTTCACGGACGCCGAGGCGTCGAGGCGGTCGGCGGCGACGACGTCGACGGGCAGGTAGAACTTGACCTTGCGGCCGGCGTCCTCGAGCACCTTGCGCGCGGTCTCGACCATCTCCGCCTCGTAGAGGGAGCTGCCGACCTCGTATCCCTTGGCGACGAAAAACGTGTTCGCCATCGCGCCGCCGATCAGGATCTTGTCCACCTTTGCGAGCATGTGGTGGATCGCCTCGATCTTGCCGGAGATCTTCGCTCCTCCGAACACGGCCGCCAGCGGGCGGGCGGGGGAGACGAGCGCCTTCTCGAAATAGGTGATCTCGTTCTTCAGAAGAAGCCCGGCCGCCTTTTCGGGGGCAAACCGGACGACGGCCACGTTCGAGGCGTGGCCACGGTGGGCCGTCGCGAAGGCGTCGTTCACGTAGACGTCGCACAGTTCCGCGAGGCTCTTTCCGAAGGCTTCGTCGTTGCGCTCCTCGCCGGGGTGAAACCGGACGTTCTCCAGGAGGAGGACGTCGCCCGGTGCGAGCGCCGCCACGGCCTTCGCGGCGGGTTCTCCCGTGCAGTCGGGGGCGAAGGCGACTTCCTTGCCGAGCAGGGCGGAGAGCCGCTTCGCGGCGGGGGCGAGGCTCATCCCGGGGACCACCTTCCCCTTGGGGCGGCCGAGGTGGGACAGAAGGATCGTCTTCGCCCCGTTCTCCACCGCCAGGCGAATGGTGGGAAGTACCGCCTGGATCCGGGTGTCGTCCGTGATGTTTCCGGCCTTGTCCACCGGGACGTTGAAATCGACGCGGATCAACGTCCGTTTGCCGCGGAGATCGAGCTGGTCGATGGTCCGGATCTTCATCGGTCCGCCCTCCGAGGTGGCTTGCGCAAATAGTACCAGAAAGCCGCGCCTTCGTCAGCGGGAGGGGCAAGGTGTGCGACCGAGGGCGCCGGAGGCGCAGTCGACGCGACGTCTTGAAGGATGCCCGACCGAGCGCAACGCGCATCGCGCAGGACGGCCGTGGATGCCCGACGTCGACGGGAGGCAGGGATGCCGGAGCCGACGGCCGCCGCCGCAGGGGAAGCTCGGCGGGAAGCTCGGGTCAGCCCCCGATCGCGCGGAAATAGGGAAACAGGTTGAACAGCAGGTGCAGGAGCGCCGGAACGTAGATGGTTCCCGACTTCTTCCGGCTCCATCCGAACGCCAGCGCGGGGAAAAAGGTGAGCGCCCGGTAGACGGACGCATGGATGACGAGGTGCCCCGCCGCAAAGAGCAGGGAGGAGGCCGTGACCGGCTCGAGGCCGGCTTCCTCGAAGGCGTCGTAGAGGTACCCGCGGAAGAAGACCTCTTCCGGGAGGGCGACGAGGGCCGCCTGGCGGAGGAGGAACGCGCCCAGCGGCGGAGTTGCGGTCCCGGCCGCGGACGGCACCGGGAGGATTCCCAGCGCGGTCCCGAGGAAAAAGACGGCTGCTCCGCCCGCCCCCAGGGCCGCGAGGAGCAGGGCGTTCCGCTTCGGGTCTCCGAGCCTGGTCCACGACGGGACCCCCCGGCGCCGGTAGCGGAAAAGCGGAGCGTACAGGAACAGGGCTGCGCCCAGCAGCTCGGGGGTTACCGGGAAGAACCGGGACGGGTGGCGGGCGGCCAGCCGGATCACGACGACGATCGCGGCCAGCAGCAGGACCGGCCGAAGGGGAAAGGGCCCGCGGGGGCGCGGGGCGGCTCGCTTCCGTCTCACCGGACGGGACGGATCCGCTCGAACAGCGCCGGGAACCGTTCGATCGTGAAATCGGGCGGGTGTTCGGCGAAGCCGGCCGCGCCGAGCCCGTAGGTCACGCCGCAGGTGGCGACTCCGGCCCGCCGCCCGGCCAGGACGTCGTTGGCCGAATCCCCGACCATGAGCGTTTCTTCGGGCACGGTGCCCCGGTCCCGCATGACGGCGCGAAGCCCCTCGGGATCGGGCTTCTTGGTCCTGAAGCTGTCGCCGCCCCGCACGTCGACGAAAAAATGCGCAAGAGACAGGCCCGACAGGACCGCGCGGGTCATCTCGATCGGCTTGTTGGTCAGCACGGCCTTTTCGAAGCCGGTGCCCCGGCTGCCGAGGCTTGCGAGGACCCCGGGATAGGGCACCGTCGTATCCAGCAGGTGCCGCCGGTAATGGGCGAGAAAGCGCGCCAGGACCTCGGGGACGAGCTCGGCCCGCTCGGGACCGACCGACCGCTCCACCAGCGCCCTGGCCCCGTTGCCGATGTAGGAGACGATCGTGTCGTCCGGCAGGGGGCGGAGGCCGATCGTGCCCAGGGCGTGGTTGACGGACGCCGCCAGGTCGCGTCGGGAATCGATGAGCGTTCCGTCCAGGTCGAATACGAGCAGCCGAACCGGTGTTCGCACGGTCCTCCCTTTCCGGGTCGAAATCATCCGTATCATTTTAGAGGAAAAATCCCCGCGCCCGGCCCGGACAAATCGCGGCTTTTGTTCGGCGTCGGGCCTGTCAACCATGGAGGCGGCGTCTGGTTGACAGCATCCCCGGCTTCGGAAACAATGGGAACTCGTTTTTCGGCGAGACAAGGAGATCTCTTGGAGCCGTTCTGGAAACGCGTCCGGGGGGACGCCATGGGAGGGGAGGGGATCGGTGCCGCGGACGCGCTGGCCGTCCTGGCCGTGGCGCGCGCGGACCTTTGGCGCCTCCTGGACGTGACGGAGGGGGTCCGCAGGCGGTTCAAGGGCGATGCGATTCGTCTCTGCTCGATCGTGAACGCGAAGTCGGGCCTGTGCTCGGAGGACTGCTCCTTCTGCTCCCAGTCGACCCGGTCCCGGGCCGACATCCGGAAGTACCCGCTGATCGGCGAGGAGGAGATGGTTCGGGCGGCGAAAAGAGCGAAGGAGCACGGGGCTAGGGAGTTCTCGATCGTGGCGTCGGGGCTTGCGATGCGCGACCGCGCGGAGCTTGCGCGCGTGGGAAGCGCCGTCGAGCGGATCCGGACCGAGGTGGGGATCGAGACGTGCGTAAGCCTGGGCGCGCTTGCGGCCGAAGACGTGGCGGATCTTCTCGCGCGCGGGCTGCGGGCGGTGCACCACAACCTGGAGACGTCCCGCACCTTCTTCCCGTCGGTGTGCACGACGCACGACTACGAGGAGGATGTGCGGGCGGTCCGGGCGGCGAAAGACGCCGGGGCGTGGGTCTGTTGCGGAGGGGTCTTCGGGATCGGCGAGACGGCCGCGGACCGCGTCGAGCTGGCCATGACGCTGAAAGGGCTCGGCGTCGATTCGATTCCGGTCAATTTCCTGAACCCCGTCCCGGGCACTCCGGTTGAGGAAAAGCGCGATCTGACGCCGTTCGACTGCCTCAAGATCATCGCCATGATGAGGCTGGTCCACCCCCGGCGGGAGATTATCGTCTGCGGCGGCCGCGAGGCCAACCTTCGGGATCTCCAGAGCCTCATGTTCGCCGCGGGCGCCTCCGGCACGATGGCGGGCGACTACCTCACCACGGCCGGCCGGCCGGCGGAAGACGACGTCCGGATGATCCGCGACCTGGGTCTTTCCGTCCTTTCCGTCTGATGGATCGTTCCCTTCTCGACCGCGAGCTCGACGCCCTCAAGGAAAAGGGGCGGTACCGGTTCCTGCGGCGGCTGTCCACGCCCCAGGACGCGAGGATCGTGCTTGAAGGAAAGGAGCTGCTGAACTTCTCCTCCAACAACTACCTGGGGTTGGCCAATCACCCGGAGGTGGTGGCCGCGCTCGGCGAGTACGCGCGCCGGTACGGCGTCGGATCGGGCGCCTCCCGCCTCATCAGCGGACACATGGACGTCCACGCCGAGCTCGAGGACGCGATGGCGCGCTTCAAGGGCGCAGAGGCCTGCCTTACCTTCTCCGCGGGGTACCTGGCCAACCTGGGGATCCTGTCCACGCTGGGCGGTCGGGACGCGACGATCTTCTCCGACGAATGGAACCACGCTTCGATCGTGGACGGCTGCCGCCTTTCGCGCTCCCGCGTCGAGGTGTACCGGCACGCGGACGCGACCCATCTGGACGACCTTCTCGCGGCCTCCGCCTCCCCGCGCAAGATCGTGGTGACGGACGGAGTGTTCAGCATGGACGGCGACGTCGCCCCGCTTCCGGCGCTCGTCGAGGTCAAGGAGCGGCACGGGGCGATCCTGGTCGTCGACGACGCTCACGCGACGGGCGTGCTGCCGCCGCACGGGCGCGGGTCCGCGGACCACTTCGGGCTCGGCGGGCGCGTCGATCTCCGGATGGGGACCTTCTCGAAGGCGCTTGGGACGTACGGGGCGTACCTGTGCGCCGGAAGGCGAACCATCGACTACTTCGTCAACAAGTGCCGTCCGTTCGTCTTCAACACCGGCCTTCCCCCGGCGCTTGCGGGAGCGACCCTGGCGGCGCTTCGGATCGTGAGCCGGGAGCCCGGAAGGCTCGAGGCGCTGTGGGAAAACATGCGCCTCTTCCGGCGGGAAATGGAGGGGCGAGGGAGAGCCGTCCGGTCGGACACCGCCATCGTTCCGATCGTCGTCGGCTCCGACCGGGACACCATGGCGGCGTCCCGGGCCCTCTTCGACGGCGGGGTATTCGTGCATGGGATCCGCCCGCCCACCGTGCCCGAGGGGACGGGGCGGCTGCGCCTGACCCTGATGGCGACGCACACCGCGGAGATGGTGCGCGAGGCGGCCGCGCAGATCGACGCGACGCTTCGGGGGCTCTAGAGGAAATGGCCGCGGACCGGACGGAGCGACTCAGACAGCGGGACAAGCGGACGATCTGGCACCCGTTCACCCAGATGGCGGACTGGACGCAGGAGGACCCGCTCGTCATCGAGCGCGGCCGGGGAAATTACCTCTTCGACACGGAGGGGCGGAAGTATTTCGACGGCGTGTCGTCGCTGTGGGTCAACCTGTTCGGGCACGGCCGGCCGGAGATCGACGAGGCCGTCCGGTCCCAGCTCGGCCGGGTGGCCCACTCGACCTTCCTCGGGCTCTCCCATCCCCCGGCGATCGAACTCGCGGAGAAGCTCCTGGCTTTGGCGCCCCCCGGGCTTTCCCGGGTCTTCTATTCCGACAACGGCTCCACGGCGATGGAGATCGCCATCAAGATGGCCTTCCAGTACGGGCGCCAGCGGGAAGGCGCGGACGGCGGGAAGCGGGAGTTCCTCACGTTTTCCGAAGCCTACCACGGGGACACGATCGGCTCGGTGTCCGCCGGGGGGATCGACCTCTTCCACAGCATCTTCCGGCCGCTGCTCTTTTCGACCCGGCGGCTGCCCACGCCGCACTGCTACCGCTGTCCCTACGGTCTTTCGCGCCCGTCCTGCGGCCTGTTCTGCGCGGACCGCATGGAGGCGGAGGTCCGGGAGCGCAGGGGCACCCTCGCGGCCGCGATCGTGGAACCGCTCGTGCAGGGAGCGGCGGGCATGCTGACCATGCCGGAAGGGTACCTGGCCCGGCTGCGGGCGGTGACCCGGGAATGCGACGTCCTGCTCGTCTGCGACGAGGTGGCCACCGGGTTCGGCCGGACGGGAACGATGTTCGCCTGCGAGCAGGAGGGAGTGTCGCCGGACCTCATGGCGGTCGCCAAGGGGTTGACGGGGGGCTACCTGCCGCTGGCCGCGACGCTCGCGACCGAGAAGATCTACGGGGCGTTCCTCGGGCGGTACGACGAGTTCCGGACCTTCTTCCATGGACATTCCTACACCGCGAACCCCCTCGGCTGCGCGGCGGCGCTGGCGACCCTGTCGATCTTCGAGCGGGAGGACGTTCTCAGTCGCGTGTCCCGCCTGGCGGAGGCGCTGGCGGAGGCGCTGGCAAAGCTTTCCGGGCACCGCCATGTGGGGGAGATCCGGCAAAAGGGCCTGATGGCGGGGATCGAGATCGTGGCGGACCGGGGAACCCGCGAGCGATTCCCCGCGGCCGAGAAGGTCGGCCAACGCGTCACCCGGGCGGCCCGGGAGTGCGGCGTCATCCTCCGTCCGCTCGGCGACGTCGTGGTCCTGATGCCGCCGCTCTCCTCCTCCGAGGAGGAGATCGACGCCCTGGTCCGCGCCGCCGCGTGGGGGATCGACGCGGTGCTGGGCGAATGAGCCCGATTGCCGCCTTTAGGCCCCTAGGCTCGCGGGGGGTGTCCCCGCAGCTACGTTCGCGACCTTGCGCCCGCTCACTGCCGGTTCCGCTCGACGAGACCGGCCCTGCTCTGCGGGGATGTTTCCTTCCTCGCTCCACAGGCCGCTGCGGGGAACCCCCCGCTGCGCCTGACGGGGCCTAAAGGCGAGCACGGGTTGGGCGCCGGCGGCAACGCGGTCCTGGTCACGGCCACCGACACGGGGCACGGAAAGACCTACGTCTCGTGCCTCCTGGGAAAGGCGTGCCGGGAGCGGGGCATCGCCGTGCGGCCGCTCAAGCCGGTCGAGTCCGGATGCCTTCCGGGCGAGGACGGCCACCCCTTCCCCTCCGATGCTTTTCGCCTGGCCGAGGCGATCTCCCCGGACCTGCCGCTTTCCCGGATCTGCCTGTACGCCCTGGCCGCTCCTCTCTCCCCGCACCTGGCCGCCCGCGCGGAAGGGGTGGCGATCGACGCGTTGCGCGTCCGGGCGGCCATCGCCT
>CAYWOT010000029.1:0-15449 GCA_964459975.1 uncultured bacterium | reverse complement strand
AGGTTCGCAGCGAGGGGGTGGAGACGGGCGTGGAGCGAGGTTCCGTCCGGTACGGGGCGGCAACCGGGGGACCGGGAACACGGCAGGCGTAGTCGACACGACATCTAACGGATGCCCGACCGACCGCAACGCGCATCGCGTAGGACGGCCACGGATGGCCTGACGTCGGCGGGAGGCACGGATGCCGGAGCCTACGGCCGCCGCAGCAGCAGCCTGGTGGGAGATGTGGGCTAGCCCTCCTCCCGCATCGCCTTCCGGATTCCCTGCAGCTGCTGCTCGTGGCCGGCTTCCTCGAGGGCGAGGGTCCGGAAGATTTCCTTCACCCGGGGGTCTTCGGCTTCCCCGGAAAGGCGTTCGTAGTAGGTTCGGGCATGCACCTCGGCGACGATCGCGAACGCGAGGTAGTCGTCCAACGGTGACGTCTCGGTGAGGCCGGCCCCCGCGAGGCGGGCCCGGTGCTTCTTCCACGCCTCGGACTGGAAGGCCTTGATGACGTCCACGCGGGCGAAGGCCTTCTCCGCTCCCTCCGTGGTCCGCGAGAAGATCTCCACGAGACGGCCCACGTGGGATTCCTCCATCTCGGAAAGGTACCGGAGGATGCCGCTCGTCCGCTCGTCCTCGACGCGGTTGGCGAGCGTCGTGTACAGGGTCATCGCCTGGATCTCCTTCAGGATACAGTCTTCGACGATCCGGTCGAGGTGTTCGGGAGAACTCGGCATGGCGTCCCTCTCTTGGCCGCGGTGATCGCCCGTCCGGGAACGGATGCCCGTTCGTGCGGCCGCGTGCAAACGCCCCCATGGTACTATGAAAGGGTCGTTTCTGCCAGTCCACCCTCGTGGTTTCTCGTGACGGGGGCGCCCATGGGTTCCGCGGTGCAGGCCGACCAGGCGAAGTACGAACGTGCCCTTGCCCGGTACCTCCGGATTCCCGCCGACGACAGGCGGTCCGGGCACCGGGAGAAGATCCTGCGGATCCTCGGGGTGGAAAACCCCCGGGAATTCCTCGCCATGCATATCCCCCTGTGGCTGGCGAAGATCGACGAGCTTCTCGACCCGAGCTGCACGGACATGCTCCCGGTCAGCATCTCGCACTCCTACGTCAACTGGGTCCGGGGGGCGATCCGGTCGATGCCCGGCGGGGTCCGGGTGAAGATCTTCGCGTCCAAACTCGAGGCCACCGGCCTGAAGGAGGCGACCCGGTCGCTCCTCTCCCGGATGACGGGGAACGTTCCCGGGGATTTCGTCGTAACCTTCGTCGAGCTGGTCGAGAAAGTGCACAAGGATACGCTGTTCGGCGTGCGCGACGACGCGGGAAGAGAGCACTCGCTCTACATCTCGCGATTCGGATGCCTCGGCGAGTACGTCTACGCCGGGATCCCGCCTCTGGTCGGTCTTCCGGCGCTTCCCGTCGTCCACCACGTGACGCCCCAGGGCGAGGAGGTCCTGATCAAGCCGATGGAGGAGGGGACCAACATCTTCCTCCACGACGACCTTTCCGCGTCGCGGATTCAGGAGGAGGGGCCGTGGTGGGTGGAGGGCGCGGCCCGGCAGGATGCGCTGGGGGACTGCATCGGGACCGTTCTCCGGTTTGGCCACTACGTGGCGACGCCGGACCGGAAGGTGATCATGATCGACAACATCGAGCTGTTCCACCTCGACGAAAGCGACGTCCGGATCTTCGAGCCGATCCACGACTTCCTTCCCCGCAAGGCGTTCCCCCAGGACGCCCGGCGCCGAAAGGACCTCCATCGGTCCATGCGGGCCGACTATGACCAGGCGTATCGGGACCAGATGCGGGCCATTGCGCAGGAATGGGGCGGGATCGAGCGGTACTTCGTCCAGATGCGCCGCCACATCCGCGCCTACACGGGAGAGCCGTTCGAGAAGGTCCTGGCGGGTGTCAAGGCCCGGGTGTTCGGAACGCGCTGACTCGCGCAAGCCGCCCGCCCGATGGGAGGAACGCCCGGTCCTACGGTTCCGACGGCGGTCCGGAAGGGCCCCGCTCATTCCGTTCGCCGCGGGTCGACCGCGAGAGAAAGCCCCGTTCCACCACATAGAACGCCCCGGGGATCGCGACCGCGACGCACGCCACTTTGAGGACGAGCCGTACGGGCACCGAGGCGATGCCGATCCAATCGGATATCAGGTCGGCGGCGTGCGCCCCGGCGAACAGGCCGCCCAGCGCGGCGGCGGCCAGTGCAACGGCCAGGAGCGGGCGCGAGCCGGGCCGCTTCCGTTTCCCGGGGGGCGGCGAAGCGCCGGGATCGGTCCCTTCGGGGTGGAGCTGACGAGAGTTTCGGGTCATCTCCCCGAAGTCTATCAGTACCGCGGGCCGGGGAGAATGCGCTCCGCAAGGCCGCGACGGCCGGATCGCGTGCGGCACGGGGTGGCAAGGAAAGGGAAACCGGGCCCGCGATACATCCGGCCCGATGACGCCGGACGAAAAAGACCGGGCGCCCCCGGGGTATCCTTGCAGGACCCCGGAGGTGCCCGGATGGACCTGCCCGGCGTCTACCGCGCGGCCATCGTTATGGGCCCAGGGTTGCGGTCGCCGAATCTTCGCCTCGATCGCTGTTGTCGGTCACGACGACGGTCACCGAGATGGCGGAGCCGGCGGAAGAGGCGGTCGTGTAGTCGATCGTGTACTCGTTGGAGAGGATCTCCGAGATCGTCGCGTACACGGTCGCCAGATCCGCGGAACTGGGTTCGTAGAAATATTGCCCGTGGGTTTCCTGCGCCAACTGCTGCATCGCCGCATTATCCACGACGACGGTGCCCACTCCGCCGATGCCGATCGTGAAGACCTGGACGCCGGTGTCGAGCGCATGGGCGGTGACTTCGTCGATCGTGTGGATGGAGCGGTCGTCGTTTCCGTCGGACACGGCGATGACCGCGAGGCGCGGACCGGTCCGCGTGGAGGTGTCGTCGATCGCCCGGTACAGGGCGTCGTACAATGCCGTTCCCACGTTGTTGTCCCCGGGGAACGGCGGCGGGGTGTCGATGGCGGTCTTCAGGAGGGTATTGTCGCCGGTAAACGCCTGCATCACCAGAATGGGCGTGGCGAATTTGATGACCTCGCCTTCGTCGGTCGCCGGGTCGAGCAGGTCGACGAAATTCTTGGCCGCGGTTTCCACGTCCGCGGAGAACGGGGTCATGGTGCTGCTGCAGTCGAGCACCAGGCTGACGGAGACGCCGGGCGCAGCGACGTTGGTGACGCCGGCGATGCTCATGGACATTCCGTTCTCGGTAACGGAAAAGTCGCCGTCCGTGAGGGTGGTGACCGGGTTGTCGTTGCGGTCCTGCACCGAGGCGACGACGTGAACGGTCTGGCCGGCGTTGGTGATGCGGTTGACGGAGACGTTCAGCGCCCTTCCCTTGCCGGCCAGGTTCGCCGTAACGGTCGGGGTGTCGCTGTCGTTGCTGGGGATGTCGAGGCTGCCCGTATAGTCGTCATCCACGGTCGGGGCGAACCGGGCCGTCACGGTGCAGACGTGCGACGGGGCGACATCATGGCCGGAGCAGGGGTCGCTCACCAGGCTGAACGCGGCGTTGCCGGGAGCCGTGATCTGGCCGATCGAAAGCGTCGCGGTCCCCGTATTGGCGATGGCGATGTTCTTGTCGGCGGTCTTGTCCAGCACGACGATCCCGAAATCGGTTTGCGTGGGGGCCACCGAGATGTTCGGGGTGGGGGTGGGAGCAGGCGGAGTGCTGCTGTCCGAGGAGCCGACTCCTCCGCAACCAGACGCGAGCACGGCGGTTGCGATCAAGGCGATCGAGAGCTGCAGGCCGCGGCGGAAGGATCCGGATTTCGATCGTCTCATGGCGAACCTCGCGGGTACGTTTTTTCGAATCGCGTGCAATCTTCAAGCCATCTAGAGGGTAAAGATCGGCGAATAGAAAAATCGAGTGGTTAGGGGAAGAAGTAAGAAAAATTCCCGATCTTATGCATGCCTGAATTGCGCAATAAGGGTAAATTTCTTCTGCAAACGGTCGCTGCAATCTCCCGGTAGGGCGTGGCAACGGTCGGACAGTGCAATGCGTACGGAGGGACGGTGATGAGAAAAGCGTTGGTCGCGGTCGTTTTGCTGTGGGTGACGCTCCTGCCCGCGTCCCCGGTCCGCGGGCAGGAGGTCGTTCCTCCGGCCGATTTCACGATCGCCTTCATCGGCGACCAGGGACTGGGCCCGAATGCCGCGGCGGTCCTGCACCTGATCCGGGACGAAAGCGCCGACGCGGTGCTGCATCAGGGAGATTTCGACTACACCGACGATCCCGCGGCATGGGACGCGCAGATCAACGGCGTCCTTGGCTCCAATTTCCCGTATTTCGCGGTGATCGGGAACCACGACGCGGCGCGGTTCGACGGGGCGGGCGGCTACCGGGAGTTTCTCGAAGCCCGGATGAACCGGATCGGGGTCGCGTGGGACGGGGACCTGGGCGTCCAGTCCTCCTTTTCGTACCGGGGCATCTTCATCGTGCAGACGGCTCCAGGGATCCGGGGGTCCGACCACGACCTCTATATCCGGGACCGGCTGGCGGCGGACAACTCGGTATGGCGGATCAGCGCCTGGCACAAGAACATGCGCCTCATGCAGGTCGGCGGCAAGACCGACGAGACGGGGTGGGGCGTCTACGAGGAGTCGAGGAAGGCCGGGGCGATCATTGCGACGGCGCACGAACACTCCTACTCCAGGACCTATCTCCTGAGCAGCTTCCCGAGCCAGACGGTCGCCGGCACCGGCAACGTGCTCGTCCTCGCACCGGACGACCCCGATACGACGGCCGGCGAGGGGCGCAGCTTCGCCTTCGTCTCCGGGCTCGGCGGCATGAGCATCCGTCCGCAGCTGCTCGACGGAGACTGGTGGGCGAACATCTACACCTCCGACCAGGGGGCGAACTACGGGGCGCTGTTCGGCGTCTTCAACTACCAGGGCAATCCCCGCCTGGCGCACTTCTATTTCAAGGACATCGACGGAAACGTCGCGGACGAGTTCTTCGTCCGGAGCACGGTCGGGGCGGAAGAGGCGCCGACGAACCATGCGCCGGCGGTCGATGCCGGACCCGACCTCGTGGTCGCCTATCCTGCCGTCGCATCCCTGGACGCCACGGTGACCGACGACGGGCTGCCCGTTCCCCCCGGCGCGGTGACGACCGTCTGGAGCCAGGCCGGCGGCCCGGGGAACGTGACGTTTGCCGACGCGGACGCGGTGGATACGACGGCGAGCTTTTCCGGCTCGGGGACCTATGTCCTTCGGCTGACGGCCGATGACGGAACGCTTTCGGGCTCCGATACGGTGACCGTCACGGTAAACGCCGAACCGGGAGGAGGCGGGGGGACCGCAAGCGCAGGCGGCGGGGGAGGCTGCTCGGTCGCCCCGTTCGATCGGTACGAGGGCCGCTCCTGGGAAACCGCGGGCGCGGTCCTTCTTCCCGTGATCGTGCTGGGGTGGAGGCGCGGGACGCCGCGGCGGAGCGGAATGCGGTCCCCGTGCAGGCGGGCCTGACCCCGTGCTCTCGTGGTCCGTCTATCTCAAGGTTTTCACGGCCCTCCTCGCGATCGTAGACCCGATCGGCAACGTACCCGTGTTCGTCAGCCTGACGGAGAACCAGGACAAGGAGGAGCGCTACCGGACCGCCCTGCTCGCGGCGGTCACGATGGCGGCGGTCCTGATTTCCGCGTGCCTGTTCGGGAACTCGCTGCTCCGCCTGTTCGGCGTAGGCATCGCCTCGTTCCGGGTCGGAGGAGGAATCCTCCTTCTGCTCGTGGCGGTCGCGATGTTCCACGCCGAGCGCAGCCGGAGCCGGCAGACTCCCGAGGAAGCGATCGAGGCCGGCGAGCGGACCGGCGTGGCCGTGGTTCCCCTCGCAATCCCCCTGCTTTCGGGGCCGGGTGCCATCAGCGCGATGATCATCTACAGCGCCCAGGGGACGAGCCTCGTCCATACGGCGATCCTGGCGGGCGGATCCGTGGTCCTGGGAGGGATCGTCTGGGTCTGCCTGCGCCTGGCGGTTCCGATCGGCAGCATGCTGGGGCGTACCGGCATCAACATCGTCACGCGGCTGATGAGCCTCTTCCTCGCCGCCATTGCCGTCGAATTCATCGTGGGCGGTCTTGGGCATCTGCTCCCCGGCCTTGCCCTGCCCCGCTGACCGGGAACGGGCCGGCGGCCCGGCTCAAGGCGGAGGATCAGAACTCGACGATCCGTCCGGCTCCCATGGCCTTCACCGCCTCGGTCCCGAACCTGCGGCGGAACGTTTCGACGGCCGCTTCGCCGGTGCAGTGCCCGACGTGGAACGTGCAGTCCGGGGTCTTGACCGAATCGGTGTAGGCGGCGGCCTCCTCCAGGACGTCGGGACCGGCGCCTGAGAGATGCAGGCCGCCCACCACCGCGCGAAGGTCGTCGCCGGGGAACGCCTTGCGAACGGCCTTGAGGATGTTGACGTAGCCCGCGTGGGCGCAGCCGAAAAGGGCGACCAGCCCGCGGGGAGTCTTCGCCACCAGGGTGGCGTCGTCGTGGATCGGGCACGGCCCCGTTCCGTCCTCGTTGAAGAACTTGCCTTCGACGGGGGCGTAGCTTCCCGGCTCCCGGGGAATGTCCGTGAACAGGTACAGGTCCTCGTCCAGCAAGGCGATATGGTTCACCGCCCGAAACGCCGGGTCGGCGTGCCGGCGCGCCATGTAGGGCATCCCCAGGACCCGGACGGGCCCTCCGTGGGACACGTCGTACTGCTTGTGCCAGATGTAGGGATGCCCGAACACGGGGGGTGCCCCGCCCAGGCGGGGATAGAAGGCCAAACCGCCGGTGTGGTCGGCATGACCGTGACTGATCGCGATGCCGGCCAGGCCGTCGAGCCGGATCCCCATCCGGTCCGCGTTGAGCAGGAATACGTCCGTGGTTCCGGTATCCAGCAGCCAGCGCCGGCCGTTGCGCAGTTCGACGAGCAGGGAAAGTCCGTGTTCCGCCAGGCAGCGGTCATCCGCGACGGTGTCGTCGCACAGAACCGAAATGCGCATCGTCCCCCCTCCGGGATCGCACGTTGTCGTATACGAGACCGCGCATCCAAGAATACGGACAGTCGACGGATCCTGTCAACGGAAGGGGCGCGGGCGCCTATTCCGGTTCCTTGAGACTCTTCTTGAGCATCTCCAGGGTGTTCCGTTTTGCCTGCTCCAGGGACTGCCCGGAAGCCTTGGCCGCGCTCTCGAAGGTCTTTTCCGTGATGTTGGCCGGATTTCCCATGTCATGGTCCGGGACTTCGCACCCGCAGTTGTAGCACATGCCGCGCTCCTCCCCTTTTTCCTCGTCATTCGGCCATTTTTCGATGCGCGCGGCCCGCTTCGTGTTTCGGAAACGTGGCGGGGAATTCCGCGGGCGCCGTCGGCACCGCCGCCCGGGATTTTCGACCGGCAGCTGCGGAGGGTATCGGTCGACGACGTCGGATGCCCTCGGCAAGGGCTGGACGGCCACGTTCGGATGGCTCGACGAGCATGGCTACGACGCCGACCTCTGGCTGGTCGAAAACCGGCTCCAACGGTTCCAGATCACCTTACGCTCGTTCCGGCGGTACCTCGGCCGTTCCGCTCTTCGCATCGAAAAGGCCGCCCGATCCCTTGCGACCGTCCGGGGAAGAGGGAGCGATTTCCCTCATCCCAACCTTCGGGAAAGGGACCGGACGATCCGTCCCTTTGCCGCGTTCGGGGTCGGAAAGCGCTGCCTGGTGTACCATGAAGGCAGACCGCGGCGGCCCCTGGGCGGAGAAAGGCGCCGCCCGCCGGGGACGGAAAGGGGAACCGATGAAGATCGTCGACATTCAGGAGCGTACGGCGTCCATTGCCTCCGGCATCCGCAACGCGTTCATCGATTTCAGCAAGATGACGGTGTCGGTCGCGGCCGTCGTCACCGACGTGATCCGGGAAGGCAGGCCGGTGGTGGGGTACGGCTTCAACTCGAACGGCCGCTACGCCCAGGGATGCCTGCTGCGGGAGCGGTTCATTCCCCGCGTGCTGGAGGCCGATCCCTCGACCTACCTCTCGGAAGGCCATGACAACCTCGATCCTTTCCGGCTCCGGGACGTCATGATGGCCAACGAGAAGCCGGGCGGACACGGAGAGCGGTCGGTGGCCGTGGGCGTCATCGACATGGCGGTGTGGGACGCCGTGGCCAAGATCGAGCGCAAGCCCCTGTACCGGCTGCTCGCCGACCGCTACCACAACGGCGTCGTTGCGGACCGGGTGTTCGTGTACGCCGCCGGAGGATATTACTATCCCGGCGGGGGAACGCGGGAACTGCGGGACGAGATGAGCCGGTACCTCGACGCCGGGTACCGGGTGGTGAAGATGAAGATCGGCGGGGCGCCTTTGGCGGACGACCGGAAACGAATCGAGGAAGTCCTGTCCCTGGTGTCCGACGGAAGCCGCCTTGCGGTCGACGCGAACGGCCGCTTCGACCTTGCGGCCGCGGTCGAGTGCGGAGACGCCATCGCCCCCTACGGCCTGCGCTGGTTCGAAGAGCCCGGGGACCCTCTCGACTACCGGCTCCACGCGGAGGTCGCGGCTCGATACGGGGGGCCCATCGCGACCGGGGAAAACCTGTTTTCCATGCAGGACGCCAGAAACCTCCTGCGCCACGCGGGGCTTCGGAAGGACCGGGACGTCCTGCAGATGGACCCCGTCCTGTCCTATGGCCTGGTGGAGTACATGCGGATGCTCGCCGTCGTCGACGAGATGGGCTGGTCCCGGGACCGCTGCATTCCGCACGGCGGACACCAGTTCGCGCTGAACATCGCCGCCGGCCTCGGCCTGGGGGGCAACGAGTCCTACCCGGAAGTGTTCGCCCCGTTCGGGGGATTCGCCGACGACACGCCGGTGGAGGACGGGATGATCGCTCTGCCGCAGATCCCGGGAATCGGCTTCGAAGGGAAATCGGACCTGATGAAGCTCATCCGCTCCCTCTTCGGGGCGTAAGACAGAAATCGGAGGAACTTATCGGGACGCCTTCCGTTTCCCCGAGGTCGGCCGGGGCCCCGCGGCGAGCAGGGCCTTGCGCGCCGCAGCCTCGATCAGCGGCCTGGCCGCGTATCCCGGAAGCCGGAAGTACTCGGGGCGCGTCGAGACCTTCAGAACGTAGTCGTCGGCCCCGGCCATTCTGCCGAGCCGGTATTGGACGGTCTTTCCGTCGCGCCGCGTCACCGACAGGGCGAGCCGGGGCGCCGCGAGGCCGTAGTCCGGACGCTCCTCCGTGCCCAGCACGGTGCCGAACCGCAGCGTCGACAGCGCGCCGGCCAGGCGATCGGCGTTCCCCTGGTTGACTGATCCCCGGATCCGTTCCGCGGCGCGCCAGACCGCCGGGACGGCGGGTTCGGACGCCTTCCCGTGCTTGTCCGACTCCTTCTTGCCGCTCTGTTCCGCGTGCTCCAGGTGCAGGCCGGCCACCTCGATGGCGGCGATTTCGCGCTTCGGGATCTGCAGTACGTTCCTGTCTTCCCAGTCTTCGGCGGTAACCGGCACCTCGTAGGTCGGCAGCGCCACCGCGTGGACGGTCTTCTGCTTCGCTTCGCGCGCGTGGACCTGGCGCACGCCCTGCGTCGTTCCGAGATACAGCGTGGCGAGCGTCCCGGCGTCCGACGCCAGGGTGATTCGGCGCTCGAAATTTCCGTCGGTCACCTTGAAACGCTCCCGCGCCGCTTCCGTGCCGGCCACGGGAGGCCCCTGCGTAAGCGTCTTGAGCCGTGCAAGCAGGCTCTCGATCTTGCCGCGGTCGGCGGGAAAGTCCCCCTGTTCCGGGAGCCGCCAGGTGCCCTTTTCGCGTGCGAGCAGAACCTTCGCGCGGTCGGGGCCCTCGATGGTCACGCGTTCGACGGTCTTGCCGCCGAGGTCGAGCAGCGGGTTCGCATCCGTCCGCGCTGACAGGTTCGCGCCGCGGCTCCACAGGGCGAACGCCAGCACCACCTGCACCCCGAGAAGGACGGCCAGAACCCGGATCGATTTCTCCATCGCGTTTCAGACCTCGGAAAGAATGGCCCGGGCACGCGCCCGGTCCGCCCGGGTCACCAGGCGCCGCCATCCCCAGACTGTGAGAAGCCCCGCGAGCGCCAGGGCGTAGTTCAGGTATTCCCAGAAGACCTTCTGCTCCCTGGAGCTCGGAGCGAGCGTGCGGGCGAATTGGCTGCGTCCCCGCAAGGCCAGCAGTCCGGGATCCTCGAGCGACCAGTCGATGGCGTTCTGCAGAAACTCCACCGGTTTGGTGTAGAGCGTGCCCAGGCCCTCCGACGCGAGCGAGAGCGCTTCATCGGAGGCGAAGCGGTTGCTGGCGACGAGGACCAGGCGGGCCGAGTCGGGCGAGTGCCCGATCACTCCGGCGATCAGGGGCTCCTCCGTCTTCTTCCCGCCGCCGGCCGCCTTTCCGTTCTTTTCCCCGGTCTTTCCGGGTAGGGCAAGGGGCGAGGGCCTGCCCTTGAAGTAGGAATCGAAGCGGCCCTCGACGGAGATGGCGAGGACGCGGGATCCGCGCTTGCCGGAAACGGCGAATCCGGTGTCCGGATGAGCCCGGTAGTCGGGAACGACGTCGAGGCTGTCCGACGAGAAGCTTCGGGCCGAGGATCGGAGCAGATCCGTCACGCGGCGGCCCTTGTTCTTGCCTGGATCCACCGTCACCGGCGAGACCCAGTTCGCGGTCAGCTGTCCGAGCTGCGCGGTGATGGGGCTGTGGGAACTCAAGCCCTTGCCCCGCAGGTCCGGGAAATGCGGATAGGGCACCATGCGGATCTCGCGCACCGGGATCGGACCGATGTACCGCTCCACCGGCACCGGCAGCGCGGCGTCCTGCGGATCGAGCACCATCGTGTTGTCGATCGCGATGCCGTTGTGCGCGAGCCATTTCGACAGGCCCGAGTGGTACGCTTTTGCGGTGAGGCTTTGGCCCATCTGGACGTCGAAAGGCGACGTCGCGAGCACGACGCTGCCGCCCCGCATCAGGAACTGGTCGATGGCGAAGACCTGCTTGTCGCCGAATGTCTGCGGCGCGAGCACCAGCAGCAGGTCGGCGTCCTCCGGCACGCGGCCGTTCGTGAGGTCGGTCTCCTCGACCCGCACGTTCTGCGCCAGCGCCTTGCGAAGCCGGGTGAACCGCGGAAGCCCCGTCCCGAAGGACGACGGCGCACACAGCGCCACGGTCTTGAGGAATCCGGGGGAGAGGCGCTCGAGCGCCGCGTCGAGGGAACGCTTCATGGCGGCTTTGTCGAGACGGTCCGGAAGCGGCACCTGGACCGCGTCGCCGCCGGCTTCCAGCACCATGGAGAACCAGAAGGGCGTGGGGTCGAGCAGGCTTGCGACCTGCGGGCCGAACCCGAACCGCCGGGAGAGCTCCTTGGCAACCTTTCCCCCGCCGGCTTCCGGGTCGACGAACCGCACCGTGAGGCGCCCGCGGGCCTGACGCTTCATGTTGTCAAGGACCGTCCGGAGATCGGCTCGCAGTTCACGGAGTTTCTTCGGCAGCCGCTCGTCGGGGGAGAAGTAGCCCGTGAAGGTGACCGGGTGCGTAAGCGTCTCGAAGGGGTTGCCGCCCGCCCGGTATGCGTGGACCACTTTTCGGATCGCGCGCGTAATCGCGTACTCCGGGTCCTTGAGGACCACCTGGAAATCGCGGTCGCTGCGCACCTTGACGTCGATCAGGTCGCGGTATCCCAGGGTCTCGTACTGATCGCCGTATGCGATCACCAGGTTGAAGTAGGAGCTGACGACGGCCGCCTGATACTTGCTTGTCGTCTGGAACGGGATCGGCCGGACGCCGTACCGGGAGGCGGCCTCCTCTTCGAGCGCAGGGTCCCGGTGAGGGTCGATGAACTCCACGCGGGCCTTGCCTCGCGCGGCGACGGCGTACTCGTCGAGAAGGTCCTTGAGCTGCGGCACCAGGGGCGCCAGGAGGGGATGGGTCTTGGCCGAGAAATAGCCCCGGATGAGCAACGGTTCGCGCAGCTGCGCGAGTTCGTTTTTCGTGGCGTCCGACAGCGAGTGGATGTGCCCCTGCGTGATGTCGACGCGGGCCTGCGCGACGGGGGCGAGCCACAGGTTGGCGGCGACGAAGTTGGCCGCCGCGAGCAACGTCAGCCAGCCCCAGAGGCGGTGCCGCCGGTTCGACGGGTTGCCGGCCCAGCGCAGCCGCTCCAGGCCGAACAGGTTGAGCGTCAGGAACAGGCCGACGATGGAAACGTAGTAATAGAGATCGCGCAGGTCGAGCACTCCGCGGGTGATGGATTCGAAGCGGGTTCCCGTTCCGATCTGTGCGAGAACCTCGCCGACGCGGTATCCGAACAGGTTCGTCAGCGTGTCCGAGCCGACGAGATAAAACAGGCCGCAGACGACCGCCGTCAGGATCAGCGCGACGATCGGATTGTCGGTGCGGCTGCTCATGTAGAGGCCGATGGCCGCGTAGGCGGCGGCCAGGAACAAGGTCGCGACGTAGCCGCCGACGACCGGCCCCCAGTCGAGGGGTCCGAGCAAGGCGACCGTGACCGGCAGCGGCAGGGTGAGCGCGAGGGCGAGCGCGACCAGGGCGAGTGCGGCGGCAAACTTGCCGAGCACGAGCACCAGGGGGCGCACCGGTGCCGTGAGCAGGCTCTCCATCGTGCCGGCGCGCCGCTCTTCGGACCAGGCGCGCATGGTCAGCGCCCCGACCAGAAAGATCAGCAGGACCGGCATCCAGTGGAAGAGGGGCCGCACGTCGGCGATGTTGCGGGCGAAAAATGTGTCCACCCAGAAGAAGACGAACAGGGTGACGCCGAGAAAGGCCCCCAGGAACAGAAACGCCGCGGGCGAGGCGAAGAATCCGCGGAACTCCTTGCGGGCGACCCGCAGGACCTCAGCCACGGGTCGCCTCGTCGTTCACCTCGGCGAACACGCTCTCCAGGTCGCGCCGTCGGGGCGACAGGACGTACAGCCGCCGCCCCGCGCGCGCCACCGCTTCGGCTACCGCCGGGGCGACCTCGGGCGGCGCGTCCAGGTGATAGTGCCGCAAGCCGTCGTCGGCGGCGCGCTCCTCCACGGCGGCGACGCCGGGGACGGCCGCAAGCGCGTCGCGGGCTTCCCCGTCGATGCTCAGGACGAGGCCGCCGGAACGCTGCAGCTCGTCCAAGCGCGCATCGAGCACGAGCCGTCCGGCGCGCAGGATCAGGACCCGCTGGCACACCGCCTGGACCTCCTGCAGGATGTGGGTGGAGACGATCACCGTGGCGTTCCGCCCGAGCTCCCGGATCAGGCCGCGCATCTGGCGGATCTGGGTGGGATCGAGCCCGTTGGTGGGCTCGTCGAGGATGACGATGTCCGGTTCGTGCAGAAGCGCCTGCGCGACCCCCACCCGTTGCCGATAGCCGCGGGACAGCGTCTGGATCGGCGCGTCGGCCTTCTCCGCAAGCGCCGTGCGCCGGACGGCGGCGACCACGGCCTTCGTGCGCGTGGCCTCGGGCACCCCGTGCAGCCCCGCCTGGTAGGCGAGGTAGTCGAGCACCGTCATCTCCGTCCACAGCGGGCAGTTCTCCGGAAGGTAGCCGATGCGTGTCTGGATGGCGCGCGCGTCGCGGTCGATCGTGCCGCCGCCGATGCGGACGGTGCCGCCGGTGGGTTCCAAGAACCCCGTCATCATCCTCATGATGGTGGTTTTTCCCGCGCCGTTGGGGCCCAGCATGCCGACGACCTCGCCGCGGTCGATGCGGAAAGATACGTCGTCCACGGCGGTCAGGTCGCCGTAGCGGCGGGACAGATGCTCGACCTCGACCATGCTCCACGCTCCGTCGTTTTTTGACAAGGCTCAGTGTTGTCTGACACGAAATCCCCGCCGCGGGTTCCGACCTTCTTCCGCGGCAGGGCCGGACGGCGGGAAGATCCTGTCGGAAAAGGGAAACCTTGCCGAGGACCGCAAATCCCAAAGAATAGACTTCAACGCATAAGGAGGCCGTCATGCCTTCCTGGAAGGTCGATGGAGAATATTTCGAGAACTGCAACTGCGACGTCCTGTGCCCCTGAATTACCTCCGATCTGGAGGGCCAGCCCACGCAGGGACATTGCGACGTCGTGCTGGCCTGCCACATTCGATCCGGAACGTACGGCGGGGTGACGCTCGACGGGCTCAACGTCGTCCTGGCGGTTTCGACGCCGGGGCCGATGGCGTCGGGAAACTGGAAAGCGGCGCTCTACGTGGACCGGCGGGGCACCTCCGAGCAACACCGGGCGCTGGAGGCCATCTTCACGGGCGCGGCCGGCGGCCCCATGGCGGCCGTGGCGCCCCTCGTCGGCGAGGTCCTGGGCGTAAGCCCGGCGACGATCACCTACGAGTCGTCCGGACTGAAACGGCGGGTGTCGGTCGACGGGACCATGGACATCTCGGTAGAGGGGATTCCGGGCGTCGACGGGAAATCGGCGATGATGCTCGAGAATGCGCCGCATTTCTGCAACAGCTCCCTGGCCATCGCGCGGGGGACTGCCAGCCGGTACGCGGATCACGGCATGCGATGGGAGCTCTCCGGCAAGAACGGACACTACGCCCCGATCCACTGGGAGGTCAAGTAGGTGGGCGGGCCGGGCTCGGAGCCGGCCTCCGGAGACTCCGCAGCCGCCGGCCGGAGGTGGGTCGCGGGGATCTTGATCGGCGCGTCCATCGTCGCCTGGGCGGCGACGATCCGCTGGGGAATGCGGAGGGGCTCCATGCATCGGGATGCGAATGCCATGGGGGCCGCGTTTTTCTTCGTGATGTGGGGCGTGATGCAGGCGGCGATGATGTTCCCGTCGGTCGTGTCCATGGCGACGGCGTACGCCGCGGTCTCCCGGCCGCGTCCCGGCCCGCATCGTCTCCGGGTGGCCGCTTTTGTCGGCGGCTACTTCGGAATCTGGGCGCTGACCGGCGCCTTGGCGTATCCCGTCTGGCGCGGGCTGCAGGCGGCGATGGCCCGCGCCCCCGGGAGCGCCCGCTGGATCGGCGCGGCCATCCTCGTCGCGGCGGGGCTCTACCAGTTGACGCCCCTCAAAGTCCGATGCCTGGCGCATTGTCGCAGTCCGCTCGCCTTCTTCCTCCAGCATCCCGTCGAGCGAAACCCCATGAACGGTCTTACGCTCGGACTTCATCACGGGGCCTACTGCGTGGCATGCTGCTGGGCCCTGATGTCGGTGCTGTTCGCGGTGGGCGTGATGAACCTGGCTTGGATGGGTCTGCTCACGCTCGCGATCTTCCTCGAGAAGACCCACCGCCTGGGCCCGCGGATCGGGCGGCTCAACGGCCTTGCGCTCATCGGGCTGGTGGGGGTCCTTCTCTTGGCGGGGCCGTCCGTCGTGCGGCGATTCCTGATCGGGTCGTGACGGCTCCTTGAAAGCGGGCCGGGCCCCGCGGGAGCCTCCTCTTGGAGGAGGCGTTTCCCCGGCACGATCGCTTCTTGCGGACGGGGTCGGTGAAGGGCGAAATTAAG
>CAYWOT010000028.1:0-15452 GCA_964459975.1 uncultured bacterium | reverse complement strand
GCGTGGCCACCCGCCCGACGCCCACCTCCTCCATCTTCGCCAGCAGGTTGCGCAGGTGGTCGATGCCGCTGGTGGGAGGAGTGTCCCGGCCGTCGAAGATGGCGTGGACGAAGACCCGTTCCACTCCGCGTTGCCGGGCCATCTCGAGAAGAGCGTACAGGTGAGTGTGGAGCGAATGGACCCCGCCGTCCGAGAGGAGCCCCACGAGGTGGAGCGCCTTGCCGAGCTGCCGCGCGGCGTCCATCGCCTCGCACAGGGCCGGATTCCGGAAGAACGAGCCGTCCCGGATCGCCTTCGAGATCCGGACGATTTCCTGGTAGACCACCCTGCCCGCTCCCAGGTTCAGGTGCCCGACCTCCGAATTGCCCATCTGTCCGGCGGGAAGGCCGACGCGCTCTTCCGAGGCGTGGATCAGGGTGTGCGGGAACTCGGCCCACAACCGGTCGAAGAACGGGGTGGCCGCCAGGGCGACCGCGTTGCCTTCCTTCTCCTCCCGGTACCCCCAGCCGTCCAGCACGATGAGAGCGACGAACCGCGGCTTCATACTACCTATTATAAAAGACGTCGCGTCCGGCGAAGCGCGCCGACGCCCCCAGTTCCTCCTCGATCCGCAGCAGCTGGTTGTACTTCGCGAGGCGGTCCGTCCGCGAAGCCGACCCCGTCTTGATCTGCCCCGTGTTCATGGCGACCACGAAGTCCGCGATGGTCGTGTCCTCCGTTTCGCCGGAGCGGTGGGACACCACGGCCGTCCAGCCGGCGCGCCGGGCCATCTCCACGGCGTCGACCGTCTCGCTCAGCGTCCCGATCTGGTTGAGCTTGATGAGCACGGAGTTCGCGATCCCCTGGGCGATCCCTTTCCGGAGGATCGTCGGATTCGTCACGAAGACGTCGTCTCCGACGATCTGGATCTTCCCGCCCATCGACTGCGTGAACATCTTCCAGCCGTTCCAGTCGTCCTCCGCGAACCCGTCCTCGATCGAGAGAATGGGATACTGGCGGCACAGCCCCTCGTAGTACACGACCATCTGCTCCGAGGTCCGCCTCGAGCCGTCCGACTTCCGGAAGACGTACCGGCCGCGCTCGCGGAACTCCGACGCCGCCGGGTCCAGGGCGATTCCGATGTCCTCTCCCGCCTTGTAGCCCGCCTTCGTGATCGCCTCGAGGATGACGTCGACGGCTTCCGCGTTCGACCGCAGCAGGGGAGCGAACCCCCCCTCGTCCCCGACGTTGGTGTTCAGGCCTTTCCCCTTCAGCACCTTCTTCAGGTGATGGAACGTCTCCACGCCCATCCGGAGCGCCTCGGCGAACGACTTCGCGCCCACGGGCATCACCATGAACTCCTGGATGTCGACGTTGTTGTCGGCGTGGGTCCCGCCGTTCAGGATGTTCATCATCGGCACGGGAAGCGTCCGCGCCCCCACCCCTCCCAGGTAGCGGTAGAGGGGAAGACCACAGCCTTCCGCCGCGGCCCGGGCGACGGCCAGCGAAACGCCGAGCATGGCGTTGGCGCCGAGCTTTCGCTTGTTCTCGGTGCCGTCCAGCTCGATCAACATCGCATCGAGCGACGCCTGTTCCGCGGCGTCGAAGCCCAACACCTTCGGGCCGATCACCCGGTTCACGTTCCGGACGGCCTTTTCCACCCCTTTCCCGAGGTACTTCTTCGGGTCGCCGTCCCGCAGCTCTACGGCCTCGCGGGTTCCTGTGGATGCCCCGGAAGGAACGATCGCCCGGCCCCAGGCGCCGCATTCGAGCGTGACCTCGACCTCCACGGTGGGATTTCCCCGGGAGTCCAGAACCTGCCGTCCCTGCACTTCAACGATCGTCGTCAACATCTGTGTTCCTCCCGACGGAAGACAGTCCGGACGGGACGGACCGGATCCCTCCCTGCCGGACGGTGAGTACGGGACACGGGGCCATGCGAACCACCTTCTCCGCCGTGCTTCCGAAGATCACGTGTTCCACGCCCGTCCGTCCGTGGGTCCCGATCACGATGAGGTCCGCCCCGGCCTCCCGCGCCTTCGCGATGATTTCCCGGTACGGCACTCCCGCTCCGACCACGGTCTCCAGGCGCGGAAACCCCGCGAAGTGACGTCCCAGGAAGGCATCCAGGTTTTCCCGCGCGAACTGTTCCATGCGGCCGCGGAGCATCTCCAGCGGAATGTCGCCCCGGAACATCGGGTCGATCGTGGCCGGCTCGTCGAGCACGTGGAGCACGACGACCTGCGAACCGAAGCGCTCCGCCAAAATCCTGGTCGTCTCGGCCGCCTCCGCGGAACAGGGCGAAAAATCGGTGGGCAACACGATCTTCCGGAACATGTTCCCTCCCGAAAAAAAAACCCCGGCCGCACGCGGAGACGGCCGGGGACGGCTTGCGCACCGGGGACCGAAAGTCCCTTACCGCTTCTTGCCGCCAACCGCTTCCTTGAGCGTCTTGCCGGCCGTGAACTTGGGAACCTTCGTCGCCTTGATCTTGATCTGGGCGCCGGTCTGCGGATTACGGCCCGTTCTGGCCTTCCGGTTGCTGACGCTGAACGTCCCGAATCCGGTCAGGGCAAGCTTGTTCCCCTTCTTAAGGGTCCCGGAAACCGCCTCGGTGAATGCGTTGAGCGCCCCTTCCGCTTTGCCCTTCGGAATGCCGGCCTTTTTCGCCATGAACGCAACCAGTTCCGCCTTTGTCATGTCATTCCCTCCTGTTCATATGGGTGGTAAGCCCCGAACCCGAACCCCGAAGCCATGAAAGCGCCGCCGGCGGCCGACGCATGGAAATTGCCTTCATTGAATGCAGAAGGCGGACGGAGTGTCAAGGCATTTTTCGCGCTGCCGCCCCCGCCCAGGCCTTTGTTTTCGGGCTTTGCGGACGGTCAGAGGATGACGGGCTCGCTCGCGGAGCGCCGCGGCACGAACCCTTTCAGCAGCGCGCAGCCGGCAAGGAATCCGCCGATGTGGGCCCACCACGCCACGCCCCCGGCCAGGGCGGCGCCGCTTCCGATCGCCGTCGCCCCGCTCAAGAACTGCATGAGGAACCAGAAACCCAGGAAGAAGAACGCCGGGATTTCCACCACCGGGAAGAAGAAGAACAGCGGGACGAGCGTCAGGACCCTCGCGCGGGGGAAGAGTACGAAGTACGCGCCGAGCACGCCGGCGATCGCCCCGGACGCTCCGATGTTGGGAACCATCGACTGCGGCTGGAAGGCGATCTGGGCGAGAAAGGAGACGGCGCCGCACAGCAGGTAGAACAGAAGGTAGCGCCCCCGGCCCAGCACGTTCTCGACGTTGCGCCCGAAGATGTACAGGTAGAGCATGTTCCCCAGCAGATGCGCCCATCCCCCGTGAAGGAACATGGCCGTCACGGGCGTCAGCAGTTCCACCGGGTCCCGAAGATACAGGTGCAGGAACCGGAACGGGATGACGCCGTAGGCGTAAAGCAGCGCCGTCATCCGGTCGCCGAGCCCGAGCTGGTACAAGAAGACAGCGGCGTTCAGGCCGATCAGCCCGTAGTTGACCGCCGGGCTGCGGGTGCACGGAATCGTGGTCTTCAGGGGGATGATGGGAAAGCTCCTTCTTGCGTCGGGCCTTTTGCCATCGTACCGGGAGCGCCGGGAATTGAACAGGGGGGAACGCGGTCGGCTATAATACGGAATGATGTCGAGCAGCCGCACGCTGAAAACGTGGATCGTGGTCTCCCTCCTGCTCCACCTGATGTTCGTTACGCTTGCGTCCATGATCCACTGGACGCCACCGCGTCCCGAAGACGTCATGGTAGTCGACCTGGCCGACCTGCCGCGGTCTCCCGAGTTCACGCCTCCCCGCCCGGGAATCGTGGAGGGGGCCCGCCCCAAACCCGCTCCGCGGCCGAAGCCGCGGCCGAAGGCCCGCAGGCCGGTCCCGCCGCCCCGGGAGCTCAGCGGTCGCGTCCCCGACCTTCCCGTGAATCCGGACCTTCCGATCGAGAAGAAATTCCCCGTTCCCCGGGCGAAGAAGGAGGAGGCGGCCAAGCCCGCCGACGCCGGGAAACCGGCCCAGGTCGCCCGCCGCGAGGAAACACCGCCGCCCGCCGGGCGGCCGGAGCCCCCGGCTCCGAAGCCGCCGTCCCGGTCGCTGCGGGACATCACGCCCTCGCTGGGCGACATGGTCCTGGCGAGGGCGGACCGCGGACGGGGGCGCGAAGGGGATCTTGCGGCGGGGAACGCGGTCGGAACGAGGGGAAAGGCCGCGCCGAAGGGGGAGATCTCCGAGGAAGGCGGAGGCGGGGCCCATCTGACCGCCCTGAACGCTCCGGAGATCCAGTACATCTCCTACTTCGCGAGCATCAAGCGCAAGATCGAGCTCATCTGGCAGTACCCGCAGGAGGCGGCGGCCGCGGGAATCCAGGGAGACCTCCTGATCGACTTCGTCATCGGCCGGAACGGCGCCCTGGAGTCGCTGAGGCTGCTGCAGGGGTCGGGGTACAAGATCCTGGACGACGAGGCGCTCGCATCGATCCGCAAGGCGGCCCCCTACAATCCGATCCCCGAGCAGTACCGCATCCCCAATCTGCGAATCCAAGCCCATTTCGTGTACGAGATGCACGCGCTCAAGATCCGGTAAGGTCTTTCAAGCGTCGGGCGGAAAGAGGCGATCGTACTCCTCGGCGCTCCACAAGGCGTCCAGCCCGAGCGGGTCCGACGGGCGGACGATGAGCAGCCATCCCCTCCCGAACGGATCGGCGGTGATCGTTTCGGGAGACTCCCCCACCACCGGATTGACGTCCACGACGACGCCCGAGACGGGAGAAACGAATTCGCAGACCGCCGTCGACGACTCGACGAGTCCGACCGGCTCGCCCTCCCGCACCTCCGTGCCGGGGCGCGGAAGCTCGGCGTAGACGACGTCGGACAGGAAGGCGCAGGGCGCGTCGGTGAACCCCACGCGGACGTCGCCGTTCGACCCGCGCTGCGCCCAAACGTGGTTGCGCGCGTATCTCCGGTCGGCGGGAGCGGGCAGGACCTAGACCGACGCGGCCGCGCGGGCCGCCGCTTCGAGGGTATTGTGGAGAAGCATCGTGATCGTCATCGGGCCCACGCCGCCGGGCACCGGCGTGATCTTCCCCGCGACCTCCCGGGCCTCCTCGAACGCCACGTCGCCGACCAGCCGGCCGTCCGGCAGCCGGTTGATCCCGACGTCGATCACGACCGCGCCCGGCCCGATCCAGTCTCCCCGGATCATCCGCGCCTTCCCCACCGCCGCGACGACGACGTCCGCGGAGCGGACCACGGCGGAGAGGTCCTTCGTGCGGGAGTGGCAGATCGTCACCGTCGCGTGCCGCGCGAGCAGCAGCAGCGCCACGGGCTTTCCGACGATGGTGCTTCTCCCGACCACGACCGCGTGCTTTCCTTTGAGGTCGACGCCTTCGTGGTCGAGCATCTTGAGGATCCCGAGCGGGGTGCAGGGCACGAACCCGGCGCTGCCCGCGAGCAGGCGCCCCGCGTTCACGGGGTGGAAACCGTCGACATCCTTGTCCGGGGAGATCGCCTCGATCACCCGGGCCTCGTCGATATGTTCGGGAAGGGGGAGCTGGACGAGGATGCCGTGAACCGCGGGGTCGGCGTTCATGCCGGTGACGAGATCCAGAAGCTCGCCTTCCGGCACGGAGGCGGGCAGATCGATCTGCCGGGAAAGCATCCCGGCTTCGGTGCAGGCCTTCCCCTTGTTCCGTACGTAGACGCGGGACGCCGGGTCCTCCCCCACGAGCACGGTGGCAAGGCAGGGCCGGATTCCGGTCCGCTCCGTGAAGCGGACCGCCCGCTCGCGGATCTCGGCGCGCACGATCGCCCCGATCGCCTTTCCGTCGATGAGTTGCGCGGGCATCGCGCCCCCCCGTCCCGACCGAGCGACGGTCGTCGATTGAAAAGAAACCGCTACTTCGTTTTCGAGTTGGGGCACCCGGCACACGCCGGCGAGGCGGACTCCCCCGCCGCGGGACACGCGGGCGCCTTCTTCGCGTTCTTTCCGACGCCGTTCGCCTTGCTCCCGTAGTCGGTCGCGTACCAGCCCGAGCCCTTGAGGATGAACGATCCCTGGGACATCCGCTTCTCGACCCTCCCCCCGCACGACGGGCACTTCCTGAGGGGCGGGTCCTGCATCCCCTGGATCTTCTCCGTCACGGCGTGGCACTTCCGGCACTCGTACTCGTAGATCGGCACCTCGGTCTCTCCTTCCGAAAAAAAAGGGAGGGGCCGGTCGCCCGGCCCACTCCATCTCGAAACTACCGTCCCATTGTGGCAGACTCTAGTACATCCCGCCGCCGCCCGGGGGCATCGAGGGCATCGACTTCTCCTTCTCCTCCGGCTTGTCCGCGATGGCGCACTCCGTGGTGATCATGAGCCCGGCCACCGAAGCCGCGTTCTGGAGGGCCACCCGCGTCACCTTCGTCGGGTCGAGGATCCCGGCGCCGATGAGGTCCTCGAACTCCTCGGTCGCGGCGTTGTAGCCGAAGTTCCCTTTGCCGTTCTTGATCTTGTCCACCACGACGCCGCCGTCCTGGCCGGCGTTGATCGCGATCTGCTTCGCCGGCTCGTAGAGGGCCTTGCGGACGATCTCCACGCCCGCCATCTGGTCGTCGTGATCGAGCTTCAGGGCATCGAGCGCCTTCGCGGCCCGGATGTACGCGACTCCGCCGCCCGCGACGATCCCCTCCTCGACGGCCGCGCGGGTCGCATGGAGAGCGTCCTCGACGCGCGCCTTCTTCTCCTTCATCTCGGATTCCGTCGCCGCGCCAACGTTGATGACCGCGACGCCGCCGACGAGCTTCGCCAGCCGCTCCTGGAGCTTCTCCTTGTCGTAGTCCGAGGTCGTCTCCTCGACCTGCGCGCGGATCTGCTTCACGCGGCCCTCGATGTCGGACTTCTTGCCGGCGCCGTCGATGATCGTCGTGTTGTCCTTGTCGATCACGACCCGCTTCGCCCGGCCCAGGTCGGAGAGCTGGACCGCCTCGAGCTTGATCCCCATCTCCTCGGCGATCGCCTTGCCGCCGGAGAGGATCGCGATGTCCTCCAGCATGGCCTTGCGTCGGTCGCCGAAGCCGGGAGCCTTGACGGCGCAGCAGTGCAGCGTTCCCCGCAGCTTGTTGACCACCAGGGTCGCCAGCGCCTCGCCTTCGACCTCCTCGGCCACGATGAGGAGCGGCTTGCTCGCACGCGCGATCTGCTCGAGAACGGGGAGCAGATCCTTCATGTTGGAGATCTTCTTCTCATGGATGAGGATGTACGGATCCTCGAGGACGACTTCCATCCGCTCGGGATCGGTGACGAAGTACGGAGAGAGGTACCCGCGGTCGAACTGCATTCCCTCGACGATCTCGAGGGTCGTCTCCATCCCCTTGGCCTCTTCCACGGTGATGACGCCTTCCTTGCCGACCTTGGACATCGCCTCGGAGATGATGTTCCCGATCGTGTCGTCGTTGTTCGCCGAGATCGTGCCGACCTGCGCGATCTCCTTCGGATCCTTGGTCTGCTTCGACATCCGCTTGAGCTCCGCCGCGATCGCCTCGACGGCCTTGTCGATGCCGCGCTTGAGGTCCATCGGGTTGTAGCCGGCGGCCACGAGCTTGGATCCCTCGCGGTAGATCGTCTGCGCCAGCACAGTCGCGGTCGTCGTCCCGTCGCCTGCGACGTCGCTCGTCTTGGAGGCGACTTCCTTGACCATCTGGGCGCCCATGTTCGGGAACTTCTCCGGCAGCTCCACTTCCTTGGCCACCGTCACACCGTCCTTGGTCACCAGCGGGGAGCCGAACGACTTGTCGATGATCACGTTGCGTCCCCGGGGGCCCAGCGTCACCTTCACGGCGTCCGCCAGAATGTCCACGCCCTCCTTGATCAGGGCCCGCGCTTCCGAATCGAACTTGAGCTGTTTCGCCATCTTTCCTGTCCTCCTTTGAGGCTTCGCCTGGTCTATTCGCCGGATCGTTCCCGATCAGCGCAATTCCGTCGGACCCGTCACTTCTTTTCGATGATCGCCACCACGTCGTCCTCGCGGAGGATCAGGTGCTCTTCACCCTCGATCTTGATGTCGGTCCCCGAATACTTGCCGAACAAAACGCGGTCGCCGGCCTTGACGTCGGGAGGCACGCGCGTCCCGGCGTCGGTCACCTTGCCCGGGCCGACGGCCACGACCAGTCCCTCCTGCGGCTTTTCCTTCGCGGAGTCCGGAATGATGATCCCCGCTTTGGTCTTCGCTTCCTCTTCCACGCGCTTCACCAAGATCCTGTCCTGCAACGGCCTGACCTTCATGGCACCTCCTCCTTGGAGAAACCAGGGTGAAATGATTGCCTTCCGGCGATTAGCACTCATCATTGATGAGTGCTAACAACACACTATAGTTTCGGGCGGACGCGGTGTCAAGAGGAAAAGGATAAATCGACTATTCTTGAAAAACCGGTGGGTTAGAACTTCTTTTTCGCCATTTCCTCCTCGAAGTATTTCCGGTAGAGGATCTCCCACTCCCGGCCGCCCTCGGGGACGTTCCGGGAGAGCTTCGCGATCTTCCCCCGGACGAAGGCGTCGACCTCCGCCTCCACCCGGCCGTACTCCCCGAAGGCCTTTTTCGCCTCGCGCAGCGCCATCGCCTCGTCGGGAAAGTCCGCGACGTCGTCCTTGTAGAGGCGGTCGAGCACCAGGTGCGACAGATGGGAGATGCGGTCCTCGCTCAGGCGCACGTTCCCCTCCCTTACAGCACGATCTTGCGGTCCCGCGCCAGACGTTCCTTGATCTTCTGGAACATGACGCGCGAGCTGGCATGCGAACGCTCCAGCTCGCCGGAATGTTTGTCGAGGATGGTCTCGACCTCCCGGTCGAGCTCCTCTTCCCGCCGGAAATCGGCCAGAAGCTCGCCGACCATTTTCGCCAGGAGCACGGCGTCGTCGGCCTTCGGCCGGATCAGGCCCTTCCCCTTCCAGCGGGACAGGACGGTCCGGCAGATCCGGTCCAGGGTCTCCTCCCGGATCTTCATTCTCTCCTCCCTTTCGGTGGGGCGACCCAGGTCCGGAAGTCGGGCCCGACACGCCCACCGCGGCGGTACCGCTCCATCGCGACGGCGCAGGGACAGTCCCGCTTCGCTCCCGCGAGCGCCCGGCCCGCCGCCAGCGCCAGCGGAACGATCGCGTCGCGCGCCCGGTCGACGCGCTCCTCGGCGCCGGCCTCGAGCATCCCCTCGAACAGCGCGCCGCGCCGGTACGGCATCCTGCGGACGCCTTCCGCATAGTTGGCGAGGTAGACCACCGGAGCGTAGCAGATCTCGAGCTCCCGCGCGAGAAACGCCTCGGGACACAGGGTCATCCCGACCATGTCCGCCCCCGCGCGGCGAAGGAAGCGCACCTCGGCAGGCGTCTCCAGCCGCGGCCCCTCCGTGCAGGCATAGGTTCCGCCGTCGTGCATCTTGGGCCGCCTCGCGCCGCCCTTCCAGGCGTCGAGGAGAGCCCCGCGCAACGCCGCGCAAAAAACGGGGAACTGCCGGAGAAAGCCGATCCCCAGCCCCTCATAGAAGGTGCCCGGCCGGCCCCTCGTGAAATCGAGGAGGTCGTCGGGCAGCGCCAGCTCCCCCGGCCTCATCCCCGGCGAAACCGCGCCGGGCCCGGACCAGGCCACGATCCGCTCGACCCCGAGTTCCTTCGCCGCGAAGACGTTCGCCCGGTAGTTGACGTACGGCGCGGCCGTCTCGTAGCGCCGCTCGCCGTGACGGGACAGGAAGAAGTAGCGGAAACCGTCCCGTTCGTAGAGGTGTACGGGACCGGCCGGCCCGAACGGAGTCCGCAGGCGTCGCGTCCCGACGCGGCGCCCGAGCGCGCCGGCCGGCAGGGAGTACCCCCCCGATCCCCCCAGCAGGAGGATCCGGGGCACCTCCGGCCTGCGCGTCCTCCTCAGAACGACACCCGGACGCCGATGTTCACGGTCCAGCCGCTTACGTCCACGTCGATCCCGTCGAACGTAGGCTTCGCCCAGTGGTACTTTCCCTCGAAGTTCAGAGCGGTGCGCGGGGTGAGCCACGCGTCCACACCGAGCGATCCGTAGCCCCCGAACGTCGTGTCCGAATCGTTGATTCCCGGCTCCTCCAGGTGCGCGAAGTACAATCCGGCCCCTCCCCCGAGGTACGGCTCGAGCACGGACGCGGGAAGGATGACGCGGACGCCGATCGTCAGCGGAACCACGTCGGCCTCGTCGCCTCCGCGTTCCGCCCGGTGCCCCCCGAACGTCCCGTCGATGGCCAGATAGGGGGTGACACGGGACCCGAGCCCGATGTCGAAGGCGCCGCCCGCGTCGTAGCCTCCGAGGCCGCCGCCGGTCCGCGTGGGCTCGTTGTCGTTCGGCTCGAAAAGGCCGATGTGCCCGAAGACGTACGGCTGGCCGTACACCGCGTGCGAAGGCGGCGGCGCGGGCACGCTCCGGCGCGGCGGCGGGGGCGCCCCGTACCTCTCATAGCGGTCGTATCGCTGTGCGGCGGCGGTGGACGTAAGCGACGCGCAGAGAATGCCCGCGAGCAAGAGCACGCCCGATCTTCTCATCGTCTTCCCTCCGTTTGGCTCCGTTGGATCCGGGAGGCGGTTTCCAGAGTACCCCCGGTCCGTGTGGAAATAAAGGCGGCGTTCCATCTATTATAATGGCAGTCTCAAAGCGGTATACGCATGCCGGAAGGGAGATATTCATGATCATCGTCATGAAGCCGGGCGCCTCCAGGCAGGAGGCTCGCGTCGTCGTCGCGAAGATCCGGGAGCTCGGCTACACGCCCCATACCATCCACGGCAAGACCCGGAACGTCGTCGGTGCGATCGGGGACGAGCGGGGGAAGTTCATCCTGCAGTCGCTCGAATCGCTTCCCGGCGTGGAGCGGGTCGTCCCCATCCTCAGGCCGTACAAGCTGGCCAGCCGGGAGGTCCGGCCCGAGCCCAGCGAGATCCGCCTCGCCCCGGGGATCAGCATCGGTGGCAACCGGATCCTCGTCATCGCCGGCCCCTGCTCGGTCGAGAGCGAGCAGCAGATGATCGAGACGGCCAGGGCGGTGAAGGCGGCGGGGGCCCGCGTGCTCCGCGGCGGCGCCTTCAAGCCCCGCACCTCGCCCTACGCGTTCCAGGGACTCGAGGAAAAGGGGCTGCGGATCCTGCGCAAGGCCGGAGACGCCGCGGGGCTGCCCGTGGTGACCGAGGTAATGAACCCCATGGACGTCGATCTCGTGGCCCGCTATTCCGACATCCTGCAGGTGGGGGCCCGCAACGTCCAGAACTTCTCCCTGCTCAAGCGGATCGGCCGGTCGAAGCGACCCATCCTGCTCAAGCGGGGCATGATGACGACCATCACCGAATTCCTCATGAGCGCGGAGTACTGCCTTTCGGAGGGAAGCCGCCGGGTGATCCTGTGCGAGCGCGGGATCCGGACGTTCGAGGACGCCACCCGGAACACGCTGGATCTGTCCGCGATCCCCGTGCTCAAGGAGCGCACCCACCTGCCGGTCATCGTGGACCCTTCCCACGGCACCGGCCACGCCCGGTTCGTGGCGCCGATGTCGTACGCGTCGGTGGCGGCGGGAGCCGACGGGCTGATGGTCGAGGTCCATCCCACGCCGGAAGCCGCCTTCTCCGACGGCCCCCAGTCGCTGACCTTCGAGACCTTCGCCGAGATGATGAGGGTCCTGCAGCCGTTCGTCGCCGCGGCCGGCCGGACGATGTGAAAGGAAGCGCTCGCGCCGCACGCCCATGAAGGTTCGAACCGTCCGCCGTACGCTTCTCGCCGCGCTCGCCGTTCTGTTTCTGGCGCACGTCGGCTACCTCTACGTCAAGGTGGGCAACGGCCTTGCGCGCAACGCCTGGGACGTCCCGTCCATCCTGTACGGACGGCCCGCGGTCGTCCACGCCGGCGACTTCGTGGACCGCGCCGCCTTCCTTACGAGGCTTCGCCGGCTCTCCTACCGCAGGGTGCCGGGCGACCCGTCCCGCCCGGGGACCTGGTCGGACGACGGCGGCGTGATCCGGATCTTCACGCGGGGCTTCCGGGGGGGGGAGATCTCGCAGCCCTCCGTCCGGGCGGACATCGACCTCTCGCAGCGGAACGAAGCCGCCCTCCGGACGCCGGCCGGCGCGCCGCTCGACCGGCTTGTCCTCGAACCCGAAGAGGTCGCCCGGATCCTCGGTCCGAAGATGGAAACGCGGCGGATGGTCCGGCTGGCCGCCGTGCCGAAGCACCTGCGCGACGCCGTGCTCGCCGCGGAGGATTCCCGCTTCTACTCCCACTTCGGAATCGATTTCATCGGGATCGTCCGCGCGGCCGTCGAGGACCTGCGCCGGATGCGGATCGTGCAGGGCGGATCCACCATCACCCAGCAGCTCGCGAAGAACTTCTTTCTCTCGCCGAGACGAAGCCTCTGGCGGAAGATCCGGGAGGCCGAGCTCGCGCTCCTCCTGGAAATCCGGTTCACGAAGGACCAGATCCTGGAAGCCTACCTGAACAAGATCTACTTCGGCCAGGAAGGCCCGCGGGGGATCTACGGGGTGGAGGAGGCCTCCCGCTTCTACTTTTCCAAGAGCGTCGGCGACCTCAGCCTGGACGAGGCGGCGCTCCTCGCGGGGATCATCCGGTCCCCGCACCGCTACTCCCCGGTCCGGCGCCCTGCCGCGGCACGGGCACGCCGCAACTGGGTGCTTTCCCGGATGGCCCGCCTCGGGATGATCGGGAAGGACGAAGCACGGCAGGCGAGCGCCGCTCCGGTGCGCACGAACCCGCGCCGCGTCCCGGTCCATTTCGCCGAGTACTACGTCGACTACATCGAGCGGGTCGCCGAGGAGACGCTGTCGCCGGGCCGGCTGTCGCGCGCCGGCTACCGCTTCTACACCTCGCTCGATCCCATCGACCAGGAGGCGGCGGAAGCGGCGGTGACGCGGGGGCTCGCCGCCCTGGAGGCGGCGTCGCCGTCGAAGGGGAAGGAGAAGGATCCGCTCCAGGCCGCCCTCGTCGCCGTCGACCCCGTATCGGGAGGACTCGTCGCCATGGTGGGGGGACGCGGGTACGGAGAGAGCCAGTTCAACCGGGCGGTCGACGCGCACCGCCAGCCCGGCAGCGCATTCAAGCCGTTCGTGCTGCTGGCGGCGATGGAACAGGCCGTGGCCGGCAAGGAAGACATCACGCTCGCCAGCCGCATATCCGGGGAGCCGCTCGCCGTGGAGACCCGCAGCGGAACCTGGGCGCCCGCCAACTTCGACGGGAAGGACTTCGGAGTGATCTCGATCCGCCGCATGATCGAGGAGTCGGTGAACACCGCGGCGGTCCGGCTCGCGCAGGAAGTCGGGCTGCCCGCGGTGATCCGGGCGGCCCGGGAGGCGGGGATCGAAAGCCCGGAGTCCCCGGTTCCCGCCCTCGCCCTCGGAAGCTTCGAAGTGACGCCGGTCGAGCTCGCGTACGCCTACGCCACGCTGGCCGGCGGCGGCGCGAAAGTCCGCCCGCTTCCGATCCGGATGGTCACCGACAGCGAGGGCGATCCCCTTTGGACGGCGGACTCGGAACCGGAGCAGGCCGTCGATCCCCGGGCGGCGTTCCTCGTCACGTACGCGCTGGAGGGGGTCCTCGACAACGGGACCGGGCGGGCGGCCCGGAAGGCGGGGATCGATTTCGCCGCCGCAGGGAAGACCGGGACGACGGACGACTACCGCGACTCGTGGTTCGTGGGATACACGCCCGATCTCGTGTGCGCCGTATGGGTGGGGAGGGATTCGGGCCGGTCGACCGGCCTCACCGGCGCATCCGGGGCCCTTCGCATCTGGACGGACTTCATGCGGTCGGTCCATCCGGCAGGCGCGAACCACGCCTTCCGGGTCCCCGCGGGCGTAACGATCGCGATGATCGACCCGGAATCGGGATACCTGGCCACGTCGGCGTGTCCCGAGCGGATCCCGGAAGCGTTTCCCGACGACCTGGTCCCGAAGGAGACCTGTCCGCTCCATCCCTCCCATCCGCTCGTGGAGACCGTCCGCAAAGGGTGGCGCAGCGTCCTCGACTTCTTCGGGAACCTTCTCCGCTGAAGCCGGCTCGTGGTATAAAGGAAACCCCATGGATTACAAGACCACGCTGAACCTCCCACGCACCGAGTTTCCGATGCGCGCGAACCTGACGCAGCGGGAGCCGGAGCTTCTCGCCCGCTGGGAGACCGGGGCGGTGTACCGCCGGATGGTGGAACGGCACCGGGGAACCGCGAAGTTCGTGCTCCACGACGGCCCCCCCTACGCGAACGGCCACATCCACATCGGACACGCCCTGAACAAGATCCTGAAGGACATCGTCGTCAAGTACCGTGCGATGTCGGGCGCCCGGGCGGAATACGTCCCGGGCTGGGACTGCCACGGGCTGCCCATCGAGCACCAGGTGGACAAGACCCTAGGGAGCAAGAAAGGCGCGGTCGCGACGATCGAAAAACGCCGCCTGTGCCGCGACTACGCCGCGAAGTTCGTCGACGTCCAGCGGGCGGAATTCCGGCGCCTGGGGGTCCTCGGGGACTGGGAGAACCCGTACCTGACGATGACGCCCGAGTACGAGGCGGGGATCCTGCGGGAGTTCGGGCGCTTCGTGGAAACCGGCGCGGTGTACCAGGGGACGAAGCCGGTGTACTGGTGTCTCACGTGCCGGACGGCGCTGGCGGAAGCGGAGGTCGAATACGCGGATCACACGTCCGACTCGATCTACGTGAAGTTTCCCCTGGCGGACCCGCCGGAGGCGGTCCACCCCGCCCTCGCCGGGAAAAAGGTCTCGTTCGTGATCTGGACGACGACCCCCTGGACGATCCCGTCGAACCTCGCGGTCGCCCTCCATCCGGACTACGCGTACGTCGCCCTGGAGGCGGACGGAGAGACGTACGTCGTGGCCGAGGGGCTCGCCGACCGGTTCGCGGCCGAGGTCGGGCTGCCGTCGGCGGTGCGGCTGGCGACATTCGGGGCATCCTCGCTGGAACGGCTGCGCTGCCGGCATCCGCTGTTCGACCGCGACTCGCTCGTCGTGCTGGCGGACTACGTCACGCTGGACGCCGGGACCGGATGCGTCCACACCGCTCCGGGCCACGGGCGTGAGGACTACGAGACGGGACTCAAGTACGGGCTTCCGATTTACGCGCCTCTCGACGACGACGGGGTCTTCCTGCCCGACGTCCCCCTCTTCGCGGGAACGCAGGTGTTCGACGCGAACCCCCGCGTGACCGAGGCGCTTGCGAAGGCCGGGGCGCTGCTGCGGAAGGACCGGCTGACCCATTCGTACCCGCACTGCTGGCGGTGCAAGCAGCCGGTCATCTTCCGGGCGACGAAGCAGTGGTTCATTTCGATGGACCGGTCCGGCCTGCGCGCGAAGGCCCTCGAGCAGATCGGGAAGGTGTCGTGGATTCCCGCGTGGGGACGGGACCGGATCGAGGGGATGATCGCGAACCGGCCGGACTGGTGCATCTCCCGTCAACGG
>CAYWOT010000027.1:0-15633 GCA_964459975.1 uncultured bacterium | reverse complement strand
TAATCATGAACAAGGAGATCTTAACCAGAATTGCTGACAATATTCGTATCCTTTCCGCAGCCATGGTGGAAAAAGCAGGGTCGGGGCATCCCGGCGGAGCCATGGGCGGGGCAGATTTCATAAGCGTCCTCTTCTCGGAGTTTCTCAGCTTCGACCCTTCGGACATGTCATGGTCCAACCGTGACCGATTCTTCCTGGATCCCGGGCACATGTCCCCCATGCTCTACTCCATGCTGTCCATTGTGGGCACCTACAGCATGGATGACCTGAAAAACTTCAGGCAGTGGGGGAGTGCCACTCCCGGCCACCCGGAGCTGGATGTGTCAAGGGGGGTGGAGAACACTTCCGGTCCCCTGGGACAGGGCCACACCCGGTACGGGCGGTACGCCGGGGGGAGGGGGGAGAATCCCTTCGCGCTCCTCCCCGCGACGGAAGAGGGCGCAACGAAGGCCCCGGCGTGGCAGTCGACACGCGTCTCCGTGACGAAGGCGGCCGTGCCGGGGAGCCCGGACCGGACCGCGAACCCCGAGGGGCAGTGGAAGCCCGAGAACATCCTGTGAGGAAAGGGGAGGCGGCGGCGCGATGAAGCACCGATGGGCGATGGTGATCGACATGGACCGCTGCACCGGGTGCGGGGCCTGCGTGACCGCCTGCGTCGCCGAGAACAACACGCCGACGGTCGGGGCGGAAGAGGTCGGAAAGGGAAGGACCATGCAGTGGCTGCGCGTGGCCCGCTACTGGCAGCGGAACCCCTCCGAGGTCCGGGCCCTTTTTGTCGTGGTCCCGTGCATGCAGTGCGAGCGGGCGCCGTGCGAAATCGTCTGCCCGGTGTACGCCACCTACCACGACGAGGACGACAACCTGAACGCGATGGTCTACAACCGGTGCGTCGGCACGAGGTACTGCGCGAACAACTGCCCCTATTCGGTGCGGCGGTTCAACTGGTTCGACCACACGTGGGACAAGCCGCTTGACCAGCAGCTCAACCCCGACCTCTCCGTGCGGTCGCGCGGCGTGATGGAGAAGTGCACGTTCTGCATCCAGCGGATCCGCCGCGCCAAGGAAACGGCGCTCAAGGAGGGACGGAAGATCCGGGACGGCGAGGTCGTCCCGGCCTGCGCGCAGACCTGTCCCCCCGGGGCCATCGCCTTCGGCGACCTGATGGATCCCGAAAGCGAAATCTCCCGCGTC
This sequence comes from uncultured bacterium, assembly GCA_964459975.1. Classification (GTDB taxonomy): domain Bacteria; phylum Desulfobacterota; class Deferrimicrobia; order Deferrimicrobiales; family Deferrimicrobiaceae; genus CSP1-8. The sequence goes on along the minus strand of CAYWOT010000027.1, from coordinate 14,442 downwards.
ATCGAGAACCCGCGCCGCTTCCGCCTGATGGAGCATCTCGGGACGGAGCCGATGGTCTCCTATCTGAAGAAGCTTCGGGGGGCCGGGCGATGAACACCGAAGATCACCTCGCGCGCTCGAACGAGGGACGCCTTTACGAGGAGCTGTCGCGCTCGAACCTCGTGACGACGAGATGGTGGTACCTCGCGGCGGCGGGCCTGGCGGTGGTGGTGCTTTGGGCCCTCGGCGTCTTCATCTACCAGATGAAGACCGGGATGGGGGTCACGGGGCTCAACCTTCCCGTCTTCTGGGGAACCTACATCATCCTCTTCGTCTTCTGGATCGGGGTCTCCCATTCCGGGACGCTCATCTCCGCGATCCTTCGGATCACCCGGGCGAGCTGGCGGGCCCCGGTCCTGCGCGGAGCGGAGGCCATGACCGCCTTCGCCCTGATGGTGGGCGGACTCTTCCCCCTGATCCATCTCGGGAGGAACTGGCGGTTCTACTACATGATCCCCTACCCCAACGAGCGGGGACTGTGGCCGAACTTCCGGTCCCCCCTCATGTGGGACGCCGCGGCGATCGCGACGTACCTGACGGGGAGCATGATCTTTCTCTACTTCGGCATGATCCCGGACCTGGCCGTCGCCCGCGACCACTCGACCGGGTGGAGAAAACGGTTCTACACGATGCTCGCGGCGGGATTCCGCGGGACGCACTCCCAGTGGCGCCGCTACCACGTCGCCTCGACGCTGTTCGCGATCCTCATCATTCCCGTCGCGGTCTCGGTGCACTCGATCGTGAGCTGGGACTTCGCCATGGCGAAGGTGCCGGGCTGGCACAGCACGATCTTCGCCCCGTATTTCGTGGCGGGCGCGATCTACTCCGGCACCGCCGCCGTCATCACCGTGATGGTGGTGCTCCGGAAGGTGTTCCGGCTGGAAAAGGTGCTCACCCCGCGGCATTTCGACAACCTCGGCAAGCTCCTCCTGGCGTTGACGCTCCTGTGGGGGTATTTCTACTTCTCCGAGTTCCTGACCGTCTGGTACGGACGCCTCATCGAGGAGTGGGCGGTGCTCAGCTCCTACGGAGAACACTTCCTTCCCCTGTTCCTGGTGATGCTGACATGCAACTTCCTCATTCCCCTCCCGCTGCTCTGCTTCCGCAGGATCCGGCGTTCCATCCCGGCCCTCTTCGTCGTGTCCCTGATCGTGAACGTCGGGATGTGGACCGAGCGCGCGCTGATCATCGTCCCCTCTCTCGCCCGAAGAAACGATCCTTTCATCTGGCACAACTACTTCCCGTCCTGGGTGGAGCTCTCCATCTTCGCGGGTTCGATCGCGTTTTTCGCGCTTCTGTACGTTCTTTTCTCCAAACTCTTCCCGGTCATGGCGATCAGCGACATCAAGGAGCACCTGTTCCATACCACCGACCGGAGCGTGGGAGGGGCCGTGATGGAATCGGTCGCCCGGGCGGAAGAAGGCGAGGGCGGATCATGAGCGCTCGGGACGCGGAAGGACGGGTCGTCGTTGGGCTGTTCGACTCCGTGGAGGGGGCCCGGACGGCCGCGCGCGCCTTGCGCTCGCTTCCCCTTCCGGCGGAGCGGATCACGACGATCTCCTCGGTTTCCCTGCCCCAGGGGGCAGTGTGCGAGGACCCCCGCCCCGTCCGGTTCCCCTGGGTCGTCGCCGGCTTCTGGTTCGTCGGAGCCCTCGGGGGCCTCGCCCTCGCACTCGTCACCTACCTGGACTACCCGCTGATCACCGCGGGCAAGGCGATCATCTCCGTGCCTCCCGCCCTCATCGTGACGTACGAAGGGGCGATGCTCTGCGCGCTCCTCGCCACGCTCGTCGCCAGCTTCCGGTCGATCGGCCTGGCAAGGCGCAGGAAAACGGTGTTCGATCCCCGGATTCACGAGGGCAAGATCGCGTTGTGCGCCCAGGTGGCGCCCGGGGACGAGGAACGCCGGGCCCTCGACGCAATGAGGGAGACGGGGGGAGAGGACATCCGCACCGAGGAGGGAGCGCTTTGAGAGGACGGCTGCCGGCGGCGATCCTGCTCGCGGTGCTGGTCGCGGTTCCGGCCTGCGAGAAGATCGACCGGAACATGTGGGACAATCCCGCCCACAAGGCGCAGGAAGAGGCGGTCCTTCTTCCGCCGGCCGACTCCGTGCCGACGAAGGGGCTTGCGCACGTGCCGACGTTCGCCGAGGCGCCCGCACTCGCGAACCCCCTGAAGCCGACCGAACGGAACCTGTCGAACGGGAAGGAGCTCTTCCGGATCCACTGCACTCCGTGCCACGGGGTATCCGGCAAGGGCGACGGCCCCGTCGGGAAGAAATTCAGGCCGACCCCCGCCGACCTTCGGCGGTCCTCGCCCGTGGGACATTTCCCGGATGGGCAGATTTTCGTCATCATTTCGCGGGGATTGGGCAGAATGCCCGCCTTCCGCGCGGACATCACGCCCACGGACCGCTGGGAGATCATCTCGTACCTGCGAACGCTCAAGTGACTCTGGACGGATCGGTCGCCGGGAGATCCGCCTCCCCCGGGTAAGGGAGCCGTTCCTTCCGCCGCCACCGGCTGATCTTCCCTAAAGTCCCGGCGCATCGCCGGCGGGAACGTCCGAGAGGGCCGGCCCGAAGACCCCCTTCTGACCGGCAGGCTGAAACGAAGAAAGGGCGCGGTTCATCTAGAGAAAGGAGACCCCGATGTGCCGAATGCTGGCCTTCGTTTCGGCCGAACAACAGGATCTGGCCCCGTTTCTTTCCCACTTGACGAAGATGTGCGTCCACGGCTACCTCGTGGACCACTGGGAGAGGCATCCCGGCGGACGCCACCCGGACGGGTGGGGAATCGTCTTTCGGAAGGGCACCGAGACCCGCTGGATGCGCGGCGGCGAGCCCGCGTGCGCCGATCCCGCCCTGGCGAAAGTCCGGGGAACCGCGGACCGCTTCGTCGGCCACGTCCGGTACGCCTCCGACACCGGGACCGTGAATGCCGGGAACGCCCACCCGTTCCTCGTGGAGGGGATCGCCCTGGCCCACAACGGGACCTTCCGGGGCCGGATCGGGGAAGAGGCGGGCGCGCGGAAGGTGAGCGACACCCTCGTGTTCCTCGAGCGCCTCGCAGACCTCTGGCGGGACAGGACGCTCGACGGGCTGGCCGCGACGCTCTCTCGTCTTCTGGGAGACACGGCGCTCGTCGGGGAGTACTCCGCGGCGAACATGCTGATCTCGGCGGGAGACGCGATCTTCGCCCTCCGCAATTTCCGGGAGGACGAGGAGTATTACACGTTGTCCGTCAAGATCCAGCCGGGTCTTATGGCCGCCGCGAGCCAGCCGTTCGACACCTCTCCGGGCTGGCGCCTGCTCGAAAACGGCGAACTCGTCGAGCTTCACCTCCCGACCCCCGCGACGGTCCACCTCGCCCTGCCGGTGTGACGCGGCCATGAACTCCGTCGTCGACCTTCGATCCGACACGGTCACGCTTCCCTCGCAGGGCATGCGAAAGGCGATGGCCCGCGCCCGGGTCGGCGACTCTCAGCGCAGAGAAGACCCGTCCGTCCGGGCGCTGGAGGAGTACGCGGCTTCGCTGTTCGGAAAGAACGCGGCCCTGTTCGTGCCTTCCGGGACGTTGGGGAACCTGGTCTCCGTCGCGGCATGGACGCGACCCGGGGACGTGGTCGTCGCGTCGGCGGCATCCCACATCGCCGGGCGCGAGGGACCGGGCGTATCCAACCTGGCCTCCGTCGCCGTACTCGGAATCGAGGCACCCGGCGGGATCTTCACGGCGGAGGACGTTGCCGGCGCCATCGCGGCCGCGCCGCTGCGCCACCGGGCGAAGGTCCGGCTGGTGACCGCGGAGAACACGCACAACGCCGGAGGGGGACGGATCTTCCCAAGGGCCGCCCTGCGGAAGATCCGAAAGGTCTGCCGCAAGGCCGGCGTTCCCGTCCACATCGACGGATCGAGGATCTTCAATGCGTCGGTCGCCACGGGGGTTCCGCCCGCCGAGTACGGAAGGATGTGCGAGTCCCTGATGTTCTGCCTCTCCAAGGGGCTGGGGGCGCCGGTCGGCTCGGTCGTCGTGGGTTCGCGGGAGTTCATCGAGGAGGCGAGGAGCGTGGCGACGCGCGTCGGCGGGGCGATGCGGCAGGCGGGAATCGTCGCCGCCGGCGGCCTCTACGCCCTTCGCAACAATATCGAGCGCCTCGCGGTGGACCATGCCAACGCGCAGGCGCTGGCCTGCGCGCTGGCGGATCTTCCCGGGATCGAGGTGATCAACCTCCCGGTGGACACGAACATCGTCCTGTTCCGGTGGACGCAGCCCTTCCTCTCCTTTCCCGATTTCCGGACGACGATGCACTCCCGCGGCGTGCTCGTCGACGACCGGGCCTTCCCGCTCATTCGCGTCGTCGCGCAGCTGGGAGTGGGGAAACAGGGAGTCGCCCGGGCCATTCGAGCGTTCCGCCACGTATTCGGACGGGCCGCCGCGTAGCAGGCCTGGGCGAAAAAGGCTCTCAGTGAAACCGTTCCTTCGTTCCACGGGCGATGTCCTCGGCCACCTCGCCCACGGTCTGCTTCATCACGCGGTCCGCGATTCTTCGCGGGCTGTCGCCCGCCGAACGCATCTTCGAAACCCAGTTGCCGCCCTTGCGGATGAATCCGCCGCCGCCGCCGACCTGCCTCGTCACCCTGCCGCCGCAGTGAGGACACGTCGCAAGTTCCTTGTCCGTGATGCGCTGCTCCGTCTCAAACTCCCCGCAGTTGACGCATTTGTACTCGTAGATCGGCACGTCGACCCCCTTCGTGCGGTCGTCTCCAACGGATGCATTATCGCACGATCCCCGAAAGCCGCGACACCCCGTCGACGGGGACACTCCCGAGTCGGGGCGAAGAGAAAAACCGGGAACGTCCCCCTTGAGTCGTAGATAATGGAACGAAAAAACGCGCAAGAGAGGTCGCGCCGCGTGTCCCTGTTTCTCGTCACGTTTTTCCTGGTCTACGGCGGCGTCCACGCCTACGCCCTCCTCAAGGCCCGGTCGGCGCTCGGCTTCGGATGGGAAACGGCAGCGGCCCTGTCCCCCTTCCTTCTCGCGCTGGTCGGTGCTCCGGTCTTCGTCTATCTCCTCGGCAAGCACAACATGGAGGGTGCGGCCCGGGCCGTCGCCTGGATCGGCTACCCGTGGATGGGTTTTCTGTTCTTCGTCGTGTGGATGAATTTGGCCGTCGATCTGGCGGTCCTCGTCGTCCGGCTTCTGGGAGCGGCCACCGGAACGTGGACCGGCCCGATTCCGCCGGTTGCACAAAAGGCCGGGTTTTTCCTTCTGGTCGCGCTGTCGATCGTCGTTTCGGGTTACTCGTTCTTCGAAGCCCGGGAGATCGGCATCGAGCACGTGCGGGTCGCGACGGACAAGCTCCCGGCGTCCACGCCGCGCCTCCGGATCGCGCAGATCTCGGACGTCCATCTCGGCCTGCTCGTGCGGCACGAGAAGGCGGAGGCCATCGCCCGCCTGGTCCGGGGGGCCGACCCGGACATCGTCGTCTCCACGGGGGACCTGGTCGACGCGCAGATCAACAAGCTTGCGGGCTTGGCCGAGATCTTCGCCGGAATCCACCCGCGCCTCGGCAAGTTCGCCGTTACCGGCAACCACGAATTCTACGCGGGAATCGAACAGGCCCTCGCGTTTACCCGGCGGGCGGGGTTCGTCGTCCTCCGCGGACAAGCGGTGACGGTCGGCGGCGTCCGGCGCCTCGCGGGCCGCCCCGAAGACAAGATTCTCGAGGAGGGCCCTCCCGGCCTGTTCACGATGCTCCTCAAGCACCGGCCCCGTGCGTCCCTGCGATCGCGGACCTTGTTCGACCTGCAACTTTCCGGCCATACGCACAAGGGGCAGCTCTTCCCGTTCCGTTACGTGGTGGCGCGTTCCTACCCGTACGTCACCGGTCTCTATTCCCTCGGGAGCGCCCATCTCTACACGAGCCCGGGGACCGGAACGTGGGGGCCTCCCATGCGGTTCGTCGCCCGGCCGAAGGTGACGGTCATCGACGTCGAGCGGGCGGAGAAACCGACGGCCGAGGACCGGTCGTGAACCGCCGGGCGGCCCATCCTCCGGGACGGGCGGGCTCCGGCGGATCGTTCCTCTACGTCACGGACCTGCACGGCGACCGCCGAAAGTACGAACGGGTCCTGGAAGTAGCCGTCGAGGCCGGCGTCGGGATCGTCGTAAACGGCGGCGACATGTTTCCGCGCGGCCGAATGCACGAGGACCAGGAGCGCTTCCTTCTCGAGTTCCTGGAACCCCACCTCGCGAAATACCGGACGGCGGGAATCCGGTATTTCGGGTTTCCCGCCAACGACGACCTGCGCGTCCACGATCCGCTGTTCGACCGTCTCTGCGCCGACAACCCCGCGGCGGAAAACCTGGCGGGGCGGAAGGTCGCGGCGGGCGCGTACGAATTCATCGGCTTCAATCTCGTGTCGGATGTCCCCTTCCGCCTCAAGGACCGGGCCCGCATGGACTCGCGTGATGTTCCCTTTCCGGCGCAGTTCGGCCCCGCGGTGCTGTCCCGGACCGGCGGGTGGGAGGAGATCCCCGACTGGCCCACGTTTGCCCGGCGGCTTCCCACGATCGAGGAGGAACTTCGCGCGCTGCCCGCGGCATCCGACCCGAGACGCACCGTCTACGTGATTCACGGCCCTCCCGCAGGGATCGGGCTCGACGTCGTGCGGGGGGGCGCTTCCGTCGGCTCCCCCGCAACGCGGCTCTTCATCGAGAAGGTCGGCCCGCTTCTCACGCTCCACGGCCATATCCACGAGTCTCCCGACGAGAGCGGCGTGTGGATGAGCCGGCTCGGGGGCACGGTCTGCATTCAGCCGGGCCAGTCGGCCTCCGGCGTCACCATCGTCGTGGGCGACCTGGAGCGCATGCGGTTCGACCGGCGGATCGTCGCCGTTCCGTAGAAGAGAAGAGACAAGACGAGACGCTACGTCTCCGCATCGTCCTCCAGAATGATTCCGTAGAGGTTCCCGCCCGGGGCGACGCCCCGCTTTTCCCGGGAGACCGCGCACTCCTGCATGGGCGGCCGGTTCGCCCGATTGCGGGAGACGAGAAACCGGACGACGTCCCACCCGATCCTTCCCTCTTCCGCCATGGCGGTGATTTCCTCGATGGCCGTTCGATTGTCGTAGGAGCGCCTCCGGTAGGGGCGGGGGGAAATCAGGGCGTCGTAGACATCGCACGCCACGACGATTTCCACCATCCGGTCGGCGAGGCGGATGCCGCGCGGATACCCCGAGCCGTCCCTTCTCTCGTGGTGATCCCGGGCGACGACACAGGGAAAGGCGGTCGCATCTCCAAGGTAGTGGCCGAGGAGGACGAATCCGGCCGCGGCATGATGCTCCAGGTACGCCCGTTCGGCCCGCCGCAGGGGCTTCGTCTTTCGGAGGATCGGAAGGGGCACGGAGATCTTTCCCAAGTCGTGGAGCGGCCCCGCCGAACTCCTCAGGAACGAATCCCCGATGTCCCGCGCCATGCCCCGCGCGAAGAGGGCGGTCAGGGCCGTGACGACGAGGATGTGCCGGTAGGTGTAAGGGTCGTCCCGACGGAAGCAGGCGAGGATGGCCAACACCGGCTCCGGAAGGCGGGTCCTCTCCAGGGCCGGAAGCAGCGATTCCACATCGCGCGGATCACCGAAGACGTGCCGATACGCCCTCTGCCGCATGTAGGCGAGGAGGTCCCGGCGTACGGAGCGGTATTGGAGTATGGAGACCTCCGGGCGGTCGCGGGCCCGCGACGAAACGGCGATTTCGCGGATGACGTCGTCGGTCAGAACAACGCCTTCCGGCAGCAACTCCCGTTTGTCCGGCGTGAGCACCGGGAAGCGAAGCGCAACATCGCACATGATCGCTCTCCCCGAAAAAACCGTTCGCTGCGGGTCGAGAAGGCTTCGATCACTAGGGTGAATCTGCCTCAATACCCGAGATTTCGCAAGGCGATTCTCCGAGGACCCGAGAGACGGTGCGGATCTCGTGCGAAAAAGGGGCGGCCCGGGAACCGGGCCGCCCCTTCGGACGGGTACGTCAGAGAAGCGGGCTGGTCAGCACCGGGACGAACCGCCCGGCCACATCCGCGGCGCCCGCTAGTCGTGACACAAGGTGTTGTTGAAGCAGCCGCTCCCTAACGGCGGAGGCGTCGGTGCATGGTTCCCGTTGGAGGATTCCCCGTAATGGCAGAAACCGCATTCCGGCGCGTTCCCCACGTCGGTGGTCGTGTGCGTGTAGGTGTCACCCGGCAGCCAGGCCGCCGCATGCGGGGAATCGCCTCCGTGACACGCCACGATCCGGCAGGAGACCGACGTGACTCCTCCGTTGAAGTCTCCGGTCGATGTGCCGTGGCACGCCCGACAGTAGCCGAACCCGCTGGTCGCGCCGGGCGCGGCCTTCGCGTCGCCCCCGTGGGGCTGGGCGGCCGGAGGAGTCGCGACCCAGGCCGCGCCGACCGCGTGCGGAACGGAGATCGGTCCGTGGCACAGGGTGCTGTTGAAGCAGCCCGGCGCCGTCCCGGCGGGCGCGGGAGGAGAGGGCGCCGCGATCGGAGAGTTCGCCCCCGCCGTGTGGCAGAACGCGCACACCGCGGCATTCCCCGGCGCCGTGGTCGAATGGAAGTAGGGGTCCCCGGCGAGCCACTGCTCCGGGTGGGGCGAGCCGGCGGTCCCGTGGCACGGGTAACAGGAGACCCCCGCCGAGCCGCCGGCGAAGTCCGTTCCGCTGCCGTGGCAGAGCTGGCAGTAGGCGAATCCGCTCGTATCCCCCGGCGTCGCCTTCGCGTCGATGCCGTGCGGCTCCGCCGAAGGAGGGGTCGTCACCCACGCGTCGCCCACGGGGTGCGGAATGACGATCGCCCCGTGACAGAGGGTGCTGTTGAAACAGCCGGGCGCCGTCCCCGCCGGGGCCGCCGGATCGGGGGCCGGAATCGGGGAGTTCGCCCCTGCGGCGTGGCACCGGGCGCACGAGGAAGCGTTCTGTTCCGCCGTGTCCATGTGCTCGTAGGGGTCGCCGACGCCCCAGTCGGCCGGATGGGGCGATCCGGAGTCTCCGTGGCAAGCCGCGTTCAGGCAGGCGACCTGGGCCCCGCCGCCGGAATAGTCGCTCCCGTGGCAGATGCGGCAGGAGACGAACCCGGAGCTCCCGGGGGCCCTTTTCGCGGACTGGCCGTGCGCTTGCGGCGCCGGAGGCGTGGAGAGCCATCCCGGGATCGTTCCGTGGTGGCAGCCGGCGGTATTCTGGAAACAGGAGACCTTTGCGATCCCGCCCGTCAGATCGCTACCATGGCACGACCTGCACTGCGCAACGGAGGATACGGCAAAGCCCGGATGGGTCGAGAGGAAGTTCGCAGGATGGTTCCCCTGCGCGTCCACCAGGGTCAGCCCCGAGTTGGTGGCGGACGTGGAACAGGCGCCCGCAGCCAAGGCAACGAGGGCGACGACCAGGACCGGCCACAGGGCCCGAGTCTTGTCTGCTTTCGGCATTGCCGTTTCCCTCCGTCTATCGGTTTCCGCCGTTGTCTTCGTCCCTCAAGGTCACCGATGGCAGTTCCGACAAATCGCGTCGTTCTTGTTTCCGTGGCACCGGAAACACGATCCGGGATCGAGCCGCCCGTCGATCTGGTGGAGCGAGATGTAATCCCCCCGGTGCGGCAGAACCCGGTCGGGACGGTTTCCCAGCTTGGTACTCGGCTTCAGCTCCTCGTTCTGCGCGTGGCAGGTCTGGCAGAACGAGGGCGCGTGGCACGCCTCGCAAAGATTCTGCTTCTGCGACGCGTACATCGAGTGCTCCTTGATGAACACGAGGGTGTGGCGGAAGGTCGCGTACGGCTTCAATGCGCCGGTCGAGACGTTTTCGTGGCACTCCAGGCAGTTGGCCCGTCCCGGGGGCAACTCCTCCGGATGCTTCGGAGGAACCGACGCCGTCTGGGACAGCACGGAGCAACCCATCAGCACGGCGAGAGCAATCGCCCCCGCGAAGATCGCGAATCGGTTTCGGCGCATCGTCACTGCCCTCCCATGGCCGTGCCCCAATCCAGCGCGGCCCGGACCAGCCCGGCGTAGTTTTCCTGAAACCTCGGGCTGCGCGTATACGTCAGGTCCCCGGAGATCTTAAGGTACGGCAGTACCTGCCACCCTGCGGAGCCCACGACCTGGTACGCGTCCTTGATCCCGCTCCCGGCAAGCGGCTCCTTGTACCGCTGGGTCAACGCGTCCAACGAGCAGCGCAACATGCCCCGCGAGTACATGGCGAACGCCCGGTATTCCTGATACTCATTCTCGCTACGGTCCGCCGAGACGACCGCCGCCGACAAGCCCATCAGATCGTTCCGGTCGTTGTAGGCGTACCGCAGCCCCACCTCGGCGCGGGTCGCGTCCCCCGGATCGCTCGCGTCATGGTGGATGCTCTTCCCCACGCCCTCGAGCGTCAGACCGGGCACCACCTGGAAGTCAACGATGACGAAATAATCGTGCACCTGGTCGTTGTTGTCGATCGCGGGCCCGAGAAAGGCAGGATGGAGGGCCGTCTGGAAGAGATCCTTGTACTTGTATCCCTCATACCCCACCGCAACGTCCAGGCGCGAAAACTGCGTCAGGCGCACGACGTAGCGCTGCTGGGCGAGAGCGCTCGTGGAGACGTTGTAGGCGAGGCGGCCGGACAGTTCCAGGGGAAAGTTCGGGCGCAGCCAGAAATCCCCGCCCACCGTCTCCCGTTCGTCGCCCTGGAAATCCCCCTTCTCCCGGAGGTAGGTGACGCCGACCTCGACGGTCCCGGGCCGGGCGTAGAAAACCCGCCCTCCGTAGATCGAGTCCCCCTTCTTCGTGGACGTGATGGTCCATTCGACGGGAACTCCGCCGAAGACGGAGAGGCCCAGGCCCGAGGCGGTCCGTCCCTTCAAGAAGATCCCGTCCATCATCTCGGCCGCCACCCCTTCCGTGAGGAAGAACCGTCCCAGGCGCGCCTGCCCGTTCCCCGTGGGGTAGAGGTACTCCAGGTACGCACTGGCGATGGCTCCGCCGCGTCCATCGTCGTCCGTGTCGCGCCCCAGGTCCACGCGTCCCCAGCCGTAGAAATGGAACGACAGCGGCTTCCCCCCGATGTTGTTCGCGTTGCCCGAAAGGTACTCGTACAAGGGAGCGAAGTTGCGGTCCCCCACTTCCGGAAGGTCCCTCTGGTAGAAGAGAAGGTAGGTCCGGGAGGAAAGGGTAAGATCGGCGGCCCGGGAAGGAGCGGGAAGGAGCGCCGGCAGGAGAAGAAGCGCGCAACCCAGGCCGACCCCGAGGTGCATGTTCGCCCAGTGTCTCGGATGTCGCATCGCTTTACCCCGTCGTGGTTTCTGGCGAAGAACCGGTTATCCCCGCGAAATACCTGGGAACCGGCCCCGGCATGCCAGCGGACCCGACCGGCGGGCGGCTCGCCGGGACGGGCCTCTTTGGAGTCTGTCGAAAGAAACCACCGCTAACGATCATTACAGGGTGGAGCGGGATTACAGTAACGTTTGCAACGTCGCTGCCCGGCCGAACCCAGTTCGCCGACACGGCCCCGGGAAAAAGAGGAGCGCGGCGGCCACGGTTCGGACCGCGACATCCCGTACGGATGGCTTATAATATATCCGAGCGTATCCGCAACTCTCAACAAAAAAATCAGGAGTCCCCATGAAGCGAGTCACCCCCCTGACGCTTGCCGCCGCACTTCTCCTGCTCGTCGCCGCGCTGCCCTCCCGCGCCGTTCCGGCGGAGGGCGGAGGCGGGGCCTCAACCGCGTCCCAAGGGCTCACCCGCGCCCGCGCGGCAAAGCTTCTGGACGGCAAGGTGGACAACGTCCTCGCGGTCGAGCCGAGCGAGGTCGCCGGCCTGTGGGTCGTCGACGTCGTCCAGAGAGGCCGGAAGTTCCCCATCTACATGGACGCGTCGGGCCGCTATGTGATCAGCGGCCGGATCATCCGGCTGCGGGACGGAAAGAACCTCACGGAAGCCCGCTTCGAGCGGTTGAACGCCGTCGACGTCGCCTCCGTTCCCCTGGACAACTCCGTCGTCATCGGCGACCCGCACGCGAAACACCGGATCATCGTCTTCGCCGATCCCGACTGCCCGTACTGCGCCAGGATGAACGCGGAAGAGAAGAAGGTCGTCGCCGAAGACAAGAACATCGCATTTTTCGTGAAGGTGTATTCCCGGAACGGAAATCCGCAGACGATCGCGAAGGTCCGCTCCATCCTGTGCGCGGGGAAGGGCGCGCGGAAGCGTCTCGACGAGGCGTTTGCCGGCGCCTCGCTGCCCCCCGCCGGGTGCCGGTCCACCGCGGCCGAGACGAATGCCCGCCTGGCGGCCAGCCTTCACGTGCCGGCGACGCCCACGATGATCCTGCCGGACGGCAGGATGATCTCCGGCTTCCGGAACGCGAAGGCGATCCGCGCTCTGCTGGCGGAGCCGGCGCCTCCGGCTCCCGGCAAGTAGGCAGCCCGCCCATCCCGATGCAGGACTTGGTCCAGTCCTTCGAAACCTACCTGCGCGCGGGCTCGGTTCTTTCCTACGCGGCCGTCTTTGTCGGCGGGGTGCTCAGCAGCTTCACGCCGTGCGTCTATCCCGTCCTCCCGATCACCGTCGGATACGTGGGGGGGCGCAGCCCAGGCTCGCGGATGAAAGGGTTCCGCTTGAGCCTCTCCTACGTCCTGGGCATGGCGCTCACGTACGCCGCGCTCGGCGCCGCCGCGGCGCTATCCGGCCGCGTCTTCGGACAGGCGGCCGCAAGCCCCATCTCCAACATCATCGTCGCGAACGTCTGCATCGTGATGGGCCTCTCGATGCTCGACGTCTTCCGCGTCCCGGTCCCCGCGCTGCTCTCCGGAAGTCCCGCCGGACCGGCGCGCGGCGGGGCGGTCGGCGCGTTCGGGCTCGGCCTGGCGTCGGGCCTGGTCATGGGCCCCTGCACGGCGCCGGTCTTGGGAACGCTGCTCGTGTACGTCGGCGCGCGGCGGAACGTGCCGTTCGGCATGTCCCTGCTGTTCGTCTTCGCGCTCGGGATGGGCGCCCTGCTTCTCGTAGCCGGGACGTTCACGGGCCTGCTCGCCAACCTGCCGAAATCGGGACGATGGACGGAGGCTGTCCGGAAAGGATTCGGGGTCGTGCTGATCCTCGCGGGGGAATACTTCCTTCTCCAGGCGGGGAAACGGCTCCTGTGAAAACGGTGGAAAGGAGACACGGGATGAAGCGGATCGCGGAAGGCGCACTGGTCCTGGCGCTTCTGCTGGCTCCGGCGGTGGCCGCGAGGCCCGGTGCGGGTGCGGCCGGCGGCGCGCCCCCCCCCGGGTTCACGCTTCCGGACGCGTCCGGCAGGCCGGTGTCCGCGGGCCGGTACCTCGGCAAGACGCCCGTCCTCCTCGTCTTCTGGGCCACCTGGTGCCCCCACTGCGTCGACTCCGTCCCCGTGCTCAACCGGATTCGCGCGGCGCAGGGGGACCGGGGCCTCCGGATCCTCGCAATCAACTACGAGGAGAGCCCGAAGGCGGTCAATGCCTTCATGCGATCGAATATGGTCGGTTACCGGGTCCTCCTCGACGCGGACGGCCGCGTGGCGGAATCGTACGGTGTGGTCGGCATTCCCACCTATATCCTCGTCGACGGAAGCGGCGCGGTGGTCTACCGGGGTTACGAGATTCCCGAGATCGCGCGCTACCTCAAGGAACCCTAGCCCGCATTTTCCACCAGGCTTCTGCCGCTGCAGCGGCGAGTCGTTTCCCGCTCCGGCGGCATCGAAACGACACCGTGCCCGAGCCTTGAAAAAAAAGGAGGGCCCGCATGTCCTCGATCCTTTCGTCCCTGTATCGCCTGGTCCTTGCCCTGTGGGTCGGCGGAATGTCGGCCGTGACGTTCCTGGTAACCCCCATCCTGTTCCGGACCGAGGGGCCGTCGCGCGCAGGGGCGATCGTGCGACACCTCTTTCCCGTATATTTTCGTTTATGCCTCGGCTTGACCGTCGTCGCTCTCGGGGCCCGGGCGGCCGCCGGGGAGGCCTTTGGGGGCTTCCGCCGGCTGCTGGGAACCCTCCTGATCGTCGCATGCGTCGCGACCGTGTCGTATCAGACATTTGCGCTTGCCCCCCGGATGGAGGCGCTACGCCAAACGTTCGCCGCGGCGGACACTTCCCCGGCGGACACCCCGGAGAGGCGCGAATTCATGCGCCTCCACGGCCTTTCCATGACGCTCAACCTTGCGGTCCTGGCCGCGGGAGCCGTGCTCGTCCTCTGGTACGACTCGTTCCGGCGCTAGCCCGCATTTCTCACCTTAGGTTCGTAGCGAGGCGGTGGAGACGGGCGTGGATACAAGGCGCGCGACCGAGGGCACCGGAGGCGTAGTGGAAACTACGTCTAAGGATGCCCGACCGAGCGCAACGCGTCGCGGATGACGGCCATGGA
>CAYWOT010000026.1:0-15878 GCA_964459975.1 uncultured bacterium | reverse complement strand
CCCGCTTGAAAACCTCCCGCACCCCTTTCTCCGACTCTCCCACCCACTTCGACAGCAGGGTGGTCGGGTCGACGACGATGAGGGTCATCCCCGTCTCCCCCGCCAGGGCCTTCGCCATCATGGTCTTCCCGGTTCCGGACGGGCCGGTGAAGAGAACGCCCTTGGGCGGCCCCAGGCGCGAAGCGGAAAACGCGGCCAGACCCCGCAAGGGGAGCTGGACGATGGAAAGGAGGTTCCGCTTGATTTCCGCCAGGCCCCCGACGTCCTTGAAGGAAATGCGCGGCCGCTCGCTCATGAACTCGCGGGTCGAGGTGGGCTCCACGTTCTTGAACGCGGTCCGGTAGTCTTCCGCGGTGACTTCGAGCTTCCCGTTCAGCTTGGGCTTCGCGTCCACTTCGAACTTGACGTCGGGCAGGATGCGGCGAAGCGTCGCCATCCCGGCCTCCTTGCACAGCGCGGCAAGGTCGGCCCCCACGTACCCGCGGGTGATCTCGGCGAAATGATCCAGGTCGACGTCTTCGGCGAGCGGCATTTTGCGGGAATGGATCTTCAGGATCTGGAGGCGGTCCGACCGGGTCGGCATGCCGATCGTGATCTCGCGGTCGAACCGGCCCGGACGGCGGAGCGCCGGGTCGAGGAGCTCGGGCATGTTGGTGGCGCCGATGATCACGACGTCGCCCCGGGCGACCATCCCGTCCATCAGGGCGAGCAGCTGGGCCACCACGCGTTTCTCCACGTCGCCGACGACCGTGGCCCGCTTCGGCGCGAGCGCGTCCATCTCGTCGAGAAAGATGATGCTGGGGGCGTTCTTCCGGGCCTCGTCGAAAACCTGCCTGAGCTTGGCCTCGCTCTCGCCGTAAAACTTATGGATGACCTCGGGGCCGCTGACGTGGATGAAGTGGGCCCGGACCTCGTTCGAAATGGCCCTTGCGATCAGGGTCTTTCCGGTTCCCGGCGGACCGGACAGGAGAACGCCCTTGGGCGGATCGATCCCGAGCTTGGTGAAGAGCTCCGGAAACTTCAGGGGAAGCTCGATCATCTCCCGGACGTTGCGAAGCTCGTGCTCCAGGCCCTCGATGTCTTCGTAGGAGGTGCGAACGGCTTTTTCGTGGGAGAACTCCGGCGCGCGGAACGAAATGGTCGTGTGAGGCGTGATGCGAAGCACTCCGCGCGGGCTCGCCCCTTCGACGATGAAGAACTGCGGCTGGGTCCCGAAGAGGACGACCTGGATCCGATCGCCCATGACGATGTGCAGTCCCGCCAGCAGCTGAACGATATGGGGAACCTCCGCCTCCTTGGGGACCTGGGTGCGGACATCGACCGGAGAGAGGATGATGGTATCAGCCTGTTTGAACGGGACTTTTTGAACCGTGCACCACTCGTCCACCGACATCTGGGCGTTGTCCCGCGTAACGCCGTCGATCTGGATCAGGCTCTGGCCGGAATAGTGGGGGGTGGTGCCGGTGACGCGGGCCACCGTCGTGCGGCGACCGGTGATCAGGACGGCGTCGCCGGGCAGCGCCCCGAGCGCCTTCAGGTCGTCCGGATCGATTCTCGCGAGCCCCTTGCCTTCGTCCTCGACAAAGGCCTTGGCGACTCGCAAGGAGAGCCCTTCTTTCGGCTTTGTTTGTGTTTTCACCAACCTATCCGTTGTCTGTGAGCTATCGGCCGTGCGGTCCGACCAAATACCGTATACGGAGCATTGGTCGGACCAGAGAATACGCGAACCCGCTCGCTCGTGTCAAGGGAAAAAACCGGAACGAACGTCTTCTCTTTTGTTCCGCTAGGTTGCAGCGCGCCAAGGAGTTTCGCCGCCGGTGCGGCATCGCCTCGTGTCGGATCCCTGTACGCTTCGCTCACGTGTCGACCCGTTCCAGTGGTGTACGGCGTACGGAAACGCGGCAGGCTGCGCGTGGGCCGGCCGAGGAGCTTTCGGTTCAGGCAGGAACGATCCAACGAAATAGTATGTTCCCGGACGATTGTCAAGAACATTGTCGCTGTCCCGGGGCTTCGCCCCCCGTCCTCCAGCAACCGTCCGACCGAGAGCAGCCGAGGCGGCGGCATTGTTCCGATGGACAAGGCGTCCGGGCACGAGGTTCCCCGACGTCCGACCCGGCCGGAACCGTCCCGCCGGCCCCACCGGTGCCGGACCCGATAACAAGCCGAATAAAATGCCATTTTCAAAATTTCCTGTTGACATCCCGGCCGCGGAGCGCGTACATGGTACCGGTTCGGACACCAAGAGCCTAACGCCGCGCGGAGGAAAACCGATGACCAGCAGGAAACGCTTTTACATCAGCGCACTCTGGATGGCAGCCGTCATCCTTGCAGGGTTGGGAATGCTCCTGGCCGCCGTCACCCACGCCTGACCTCCCCGTCCGGCCGTCCTCGAAACATGCCGCAACCGCCGGCAGTCCCGGATCCGTTCGATCGGTTCCGGGACTGGTACGCGGAGGCGTGCGCATCGTCTGTCGTCCTTCCCGCCGCGATGTCGCTGGCGACCGTCGGGCCCGGCGGAAGCCCTGCCGCGAGGATGGTGCTCCTGAGCTCCTTCGACCGGCGCGGATTCGTCTTTCACACCAACTACGAAAGCGCAAAGGCAACGGAACTCGGCGCCTGCCCCCGGGCGGCCCTCGTCTTCTGGTGGGCGCCGCTGAGCCGCCAGGTCCGGATCGAGGGGATCGTGGAACGGACGGCGCCCGAGGAATCGGACGCCTATTTCGCGGCGCGGCCGCGGGGATCGCAACTGGGCGCCTGGGCGTCGAACCAGAGCAGCCCCCTGGGCAGCCGGGATGACCTCCTGGCCCGGATTCGGGAGGCCGAGGGACGGTACCGGGGCGGCCCCGTGCCCCGTCCGCCTCACTGGGGCGGATACCGCGTCGTCCCCCGGTCCTTCGAGTTCTGGACGGGACGCGACGACCGCCTTCACGACCGCCTGCGCTACGACCGCACGTCCGCCGGAGGCTGGATCGTCACCCTCCTCTACCCGTAAGGCGAAACGGCCGGCGAAATCGAACGAGCCTACCGGTACTCGATGCTCTTGACCCCTTCCAAGCGCTCGATCGCCCGGGCGAGGTCCTCGTCCATCCGGCCCTGCTTCCGCACGACCATGCGGACGAGAAGCTCGTCCTTTTCCAGGTCGACCCGGAAGCCGACGTGGGAAAGCGCAAGCCCCTTCTCACGGATCGCCCCCCGAAGATCGCCCACCAGGGAATCGCGCCGCCGCGCCGTGACGCTCACGTGGAGATACCGGTCCTGCTGGATCATCGCGTCGAATTTCTTCAGGATCAGCAGGCTGATCAGGACGATCGCGGTCGAAGCGGCCCCGAGGATGAAAAATCCCATCCCGAACGCCATCCCCAAGCCGGCGACCACCCAGAGGCCCGCGGCCGTCGTCAGCCCCCTCACCGTGGCCCCGTCCTTGATAATCACGCCGGCGCCCAGGAACCCGATCCCGGTCACGATCTGCGCGGCGGTCCGGGACGGATCGACGCGAAGGATCGACTGGGCGTCGCGGGCGCCGTATTTGAGCAAGAATGCTTCGGAGATGATCATCACCGTGCACGCGCCCACCGCCACGAGCAGATTCGTGCGCAGCCCCGCGGGGCGGCCGCGTTTCTCGCGCTCCAGGCCGACCAGCCCGCCGGCCACGGCGGCCAGAAGCAGCTTCACCACGATCGCAAGCTCATAATTTCCGAAAAGCGTCGGACCGAAAAACATGTCGCACCTCGCGAATAGGAAATGGGATGTACGAGGTCCCCGCGGGGACCGCCCGGTTCCAAGCCGCCGGGGAACCGCTCACGCCTGCGGAGCGCTCCGTTTCCCCAGCGTTCTTGCAAGAAGGGCCGCCGCCGTCACCAGGGACGACGAAAGCACGATCATGATGATCCCCAAGGCCGACAGCCTGCCCCACAGTCCGTCCTCCGCGAACCGCAGGATCTGGACGGCCAGGACTTCCGAACCCGGCCGGGACAACACGACCGAGAGGGTCAGCTCGCGGATGAACATGGTCGCCATGAGGATCCACCCCGACAGGATCCCCGGAATCAGCAGGGGAACCACGATCCGGCGCAAGGTCGTAATCGGGCCCGCGCCGCAGACGCGGGACGATTCCTCCAGATGGCTGTGGATCTGGACGAACGCGCTCGACAGAGGCCGGATCCCGTAAGGCAGATACGTGGCGATGTACCCGATCAGAAGCGCCCAGATCGTGGCGTAGAGGGGCGTTCGAACGAAAAACCACATGAACCCCACCCCGATGACGATGCCCGGGAAGGAGAACGACAGGAAGCTCAGCGATTCGAGGATGCCCGACGCCGTGGTGCGCACCTTGACGATGACGTAGGAGACGAAGACCGAAAGGATGACCCCGAGCGTGGCTCCGACCAGGGCGAGCGTGAGGCTGTTTTTCACGGCCAGGCGCGACAGCGGATCCCGGAGCACCTCGGTCCAGTTCCGAAGGCTCATCTGCGCGAACGCCTTCGCTCCGGGCACCATGACGTAGGGAAGCAGGGAGGTGTAGAAGAGCACGAGCACCGGAAGCACGATGAGGACGAACGTCAGAAGCCCGACGGCGCCGAGCAGCGGGTACCGGGCGGCTTTCAGGTCGATGAGGGCCGGCTTGAAACCCCGGCCGGACACGGTGACGTACCGTTCGCTCTCCCGGGTCAGATAGCGGTACAGGTAGATCAGGACAATCGCCGCCGCGAGGGCGCTCATGCCCACGGCGGCCGCCTTGCCGTAGTCCGCGGAAAAACCCGTGGAGATGATCCGGTAGATGTGGGTCGCCAGCACGAACGTCCGTCCCGGCATGCCGATCACCGAGGGGACGGCGAAAGAGGCCAGGCACCGCACGATGACCAGAATCACCGAGGCCAGGATCGCCGGCCGAAGCACCGGCAGCGTTACCCGCGCGAGGGTGCGGCCCGGCGACGCCCCGCACACCTTGGACGACTCCTCCAGGGACACGTCGAACGCACCCATGGCCGGCGCGAGGATCAGGTACGCGATGGGCAGGTCGAGGAGCCCCTCCACCAGGATCATCCCCCGCATGGAATAGATGTCGAACACCGGGGTCTCGAGGCCGAAAAGGTCCATGAACAGGCGGTTCAGGATGCCGTTGCTCGGGTTGAGAAGCAGGACCCAGCTGACCGCGAAGAGAATGTGCGGGATCATCATCGGAATGATGGAGATGATGCCGAAGAAGAACTTGAAGGGGATGTTGGTCCGCGTGTTGGTGTAGGCGAGAAAGAGGGCGAGCGCCGTGGCGACCACGGCCGAGCCGACGGTGAAGACGAGCGTGTTCCACAGGATTCCGAGGAGGGCCGGATCCGTATACGCTTCGATGTACTTGGCCGGCGTGAAACGGCCGAACGTGCCGAACCCTTCCGAGAAGCTCCCGAGGATGAGCATCAGGACCGGGCTAATCGTGAGGAGGCCCACGATGACGATGAGCGCCGGCGTGAGCGGACTTCTCTTTTCCATGGCGGCGCCTAGGGAGGCAGAAGAAAGCAGTGGTCGGGGTCGAAGGACAGGGAAAGGTCGCTCCCTTCCGCGACCCGGACGGTGGGCGAAATCGTCGTCGTGAACCGCGTGCCGCCGATCCGGATCTCTCCCTCGTAGGCGTCGCCCACGAAGACGAGCGCCTCCACCTTCCCGCGGAAGACGTTGCGGCCGCCCCCCGCGTCGGTTGCCGCCACCCGGATGAACTCGGGGCGCACGCACACGACGGCCCCGGCGCCCGGCGGAAGACGGCCGCTGTTGCGCCCGGCGACCGCGCCGATCTCCGTGCGGACGACGGCGTGCGGACCGTCCACCGACTCGACCGTTCCCGGAAGCAGGTTGGCGCGCCCGATGAAATCGGCGACGAAGCAGCTCCGGGAGCGGAAATAGACTTCCTGGGGATCGCCCTCCTCGACGATCCGGCCCGCGCGCATCACGGCGATGCGGTCCGACAGCGCCAGCGCCTCGACCCGGTCGTGGGTCACGTACACGGCGGTGATCTGAAGCCCGGTCAGGAAACTGCGGAGCTCCTTTCTCGTCTCCTCCCGGAGCTTGGCGTCCAGGTTGCTCAGCGGTTCGTCGAACAGGATGACCTTCGGCTCCGCGACGAGGGCACGAGCCAGGGCCACCCTCTGCTGCTGGCCCCCGCTCAACCGGGTCGCCGGCCGGCCTTCGAAGCCGTCCATTTGGACGAAATGCAGAGCCTTCGCCACCCGGCTCCGGATCTCGGCGGCGGGCCTCTTGCGGCTTTTCAGGGGATAGGCCACGTTGTCGAAGACGTTCATGTGCGGCCAGATCGCATAGGTCTGGAACACCATTCCGAGCCCCCGCTTCTCCGGGGGCACGAAGATCCGCTTCTCCCGGGACCAGACGATCTCGCCGCCAATGGCGATCTCGCCGGAATCGGGCGACTCCAGGCCCACGATGCACCGCAGAAGAGTCGTCTTGCCGCAGCCGCTCGGGCCGAGAAGCGTGAAGATCCGGTTCGCGGGCACGACGAGCGCGACGTCGTCCAGGGCCCTGATGCGCCTGCCCTCGGCCTGGTAGTCTTTGGTCAGGCCTTCGATCCGGATCTCCATCCGCCCCTCTTCACAAACGGGACTCCCGGGGCCGCGGATCCCGCGGCCCCGGGAGCGCAGGTGACCCGCCGGGCGACGACGCGGAGCGCGCCGCCTAACGGGAGAAGAAGATCGTCTTGAACTTCTGCCCCCACGACCGGATCTCCTGGTCCGACAGTTCGCGGATGGGGATGACCCGGGTCTGGGCGATGCCGTCGATGGGCGGGTACACCCCCGGCGCCAGCACGTACTCCCCCACCTTGTCGGCCAGGAGCTTCATCGCGTCCTTCGACAACCAGTAGTCCATCAACGCGCGCGCGGCGGCCGGATGGGGCGCCCTGGCCGCGATCGCCACGCCCCGGGGCGTGCCGAGCAGCGGCCCGACCCGCGCCCAGTCGAGCGGCGCCGGCGCATGGGTAATGATGTACTTGGGCATGGAGATCGCCAGGAGCTTCTCCCCGCTCTCCACGGGCGCGGGGGTCGGCCCGAACGACTTCACGAACATCGGCTTGTTCGCCGCTAGCCCCTTGACGAAGTTCATCCACGCCTCGTCGCTCGGGAAGATCTTCGCTTCCTTGAGTCCCACGAGCCAGGTGATGGTCGTGGCGTGGGACGACGGGTCCGGCATGACGAGCTTGCCCCGCCACTTCGGGTCGGTCAGGTCCTCGTACTTTTTGGGGACGTCTTCGGGCTTGACCAGGTCCTTGTTGTAGATCGGGGCGACGTACTCGATGCCGAACAGCATGATCGTGCCGTCCTTCCGCGCCCACTCGGGATAACCCGCGGCGGAAGGCGACCGGTACGCCACGAGCGCCCCCTTCTCCTTGAGCGTCTCGAGAATCGGGAGCGGGCCCTGCAGCACATCGGCCGAAAGCTTGCCCGCTTCGAACTCCGTGAGCACGGTGGCGAGATATTTGGACGTGGAGATGCGCGTGTAGACGCCCTTCACGCCCGTCGCGGCGGCGAACGCGTCCATGATCGGCTCCACCGCCGTGATGTTCGCGTAGAAATTCGCCTGTCCCTCCGTTTTCGCTCGAGCGAGGTCGGAGGCGGATGCCGCGGCGCACGGCACCAGAGCGGCGCACAACAGCAGGACGGCAAATCTTCTCATCGTCTCTTCTCCTCTGTCCGATGGTTTGCGAACGGGCCTCCGATCGAGCGGCGGCCGGAGGCGAACCCGCATGCCGTCGTCCTTGCGACTGCAGTTTGCGGCTGTTCCGGAGCCTGGCTCCGGGGGAAAAGGCCGCCCCCGGAACGGTTTCTCCATCATACACACCGCGCGGGAAACCACCAGGGAAACCCGCTTGCGGCCGCGGCGCAAAGCCACTTTCACCCTACCGCCGGGAGCGGGGATTCGATATGATTTCGACTATCCACGCGGATGAAATCGGTGCGCGAACGGAGGTCCAAGGTTTGGCCGAACGGATCGATCCGGCGCAGGTCCCGCAGGCGGGCGAGCGGCCCGTCGCAAGCCTCGCGAGCGTCGTCGCCGCCGCGCTGACCCTTGTCGGGCTCTACCTCTGCAGCCGGTACAGCTATCTCCTGTTTCACCTGATCGCCGAGGGATTCAGCGTCGTCGTCGCGTGCACGATCTTCCTGCTCACCTGGAGCGCCCGAAAGTTCCTGCAGAACGGGACGTTCGCGTTCATCGGCGCAGCCTTTCTGTTCATCGGGGCGCTCGACTTCCTGCATGCGGTCGCGTACCAGGGGATGGGCGTCCTGCCCGGATACGGAGCCAATCAGGCCACCCAGCTTTGGATCGCCGCCCGGTACCTGGAGAGCGTCGCGATGCTCGCCGCCCCGTGGTTCGCCGCGCGGAAGCCGGACCTGCGCGCGGTCCTCGCCGGGTTCGGCGCCGTCTTCACCCTCCTCTTGGTCTCGATCTTTACCGGCGTGTTCCCCGCCTGTTTCGTCGAAGGCGTCGGGCTCACCCCGTTCAAGATCGCGTCCGAGTACGCCATCGCCCTGATCCTTCTCGCCTCGATCGGTCATTTCCTGCTGAGGCGTGCGCTGTTCGACCGGGACGTGCTTCGGCTGTTCATCGCGTCCCTGGCCGTGACCGTCGCCTCCGAGCTGGCGTTCACGCTGTACCGCGACGTCTTCGGGATCCTCAACCTGATCGGACATTACCTGAAGATCGTCGCCTTCTACCTCGTTTACAAGGCGGTCGTCGGCACCGGACTTTCGCGGCCGTACGCGCTACTGTTCCGGGAGCTCGACCAGAGCAAACGGCAGCTGGACGACGTCAACGAACGCCTCGAGAACACCGTCGCGGAGCGCACGGCGAAGCTCCGCTCGGTGATGGAGCGACTGCGGAAGGAGCTCACCGAGCGTACGCAGACGGAGCGACGCCTCGCCGCCAGCGAAACGCGCCTCCGGGCGACCTTCGATCGGGGGCCCATCGGAATGGGCCTTGCCGACATGGAGGGCCGCGTCGTGGACACCAATCCCGCCCTTCGGGCGATGTTCGGGTACACGAAGGAGGAGATCCGCGGGAAGACGGTTTTCGATTTCCTGCATCCGGACGATCCGCCGCCGATCCGCTCGGTCATCCGCGAGCTCCTGGTCAGGAAGCGGGACCCGTTCGACGAAGAGCGGCGCTGCGTGCGAAAGGACGGCACGACGCTGTGGTGCCGGGTGTGCGTCTCCCTCATCGAGACGACCGACGACCAGCCGCCGCATTTTTTGGGAATGCTCGTCGACGTCACCGCCCGGAAACGGATGGAGAAGGCTTTGCGGGCCATCGCGCGGCAGCGCGCCGCGGTCGCCGAGCTCGGGACGCGCGTTCTCTCCGGCGGAGACGCAGCCGCCGCGCTGGACGACGTGGTCGCGGTCGCCGCCCGGGTCCTGGGCGCCGACCTCTGCGCCATCCTGGAGCTCCTCCCCGACCGGCCGGCGTTTCTGGTGCGCGCCGGAGTCGGTTTCCGGGAAGGGATCGTCGGCACCGCCGAGGTTCCGGTCGTCACCGGCACCCTGGCGGGGTACACGCTGTCGGTCGACAACCCGGTGGTCCTCTCCGATTTTCCCACGGAGACGCGATTCCCGCAGTCGTGGCTTCTCTCGGACCACGGGGCCGTCTCCGGGATCAGCGTGGTCATCGCGGGGAGCGAGGCACGACCGTTCGGAGTGCTCGAAGCGTTCCATTGCAGGCCCCGGGACTTCAGCGCGGACGACGTGGACTTCCTCCAGTCGGTCGGCCACGTCGTGGCGGGGGCGGTCGCCCGCCTCCGGGCCCACGAGGCTCTGACCGAGAGCGAGCGGCATTTCCGGACCCTCGTCGAACACCTTCCGATCGGCGTCCTGATCGTCCAGGACGGCCGGGTGGTCTTCCGGAACTCCGAACAGCAGCGGGCCTTCGGAACGGAAACCGGTCCGCTGGAGGCGCTCTTCCGGGGCGAGGTGCTCCGCGAGGACGCGGACCGATACGAAGAACTGCGCGAGGCGATTCTCACCGGGATTCCGATCGAGGTGGACCTGCGCTTCTCCGAGATGGGCACGGAAGGCCGGACGGAGATGAAATGGGCGCTGTGCCGGACCCGCACCATCGAGTACGGAGGAGGGAAGGCCACACTGGTCGACATGAGCGACGTCAGCCGGGCCAAGGAGCTGGAGCAGATCGCGATCGTGCGCGAGAAACTCGCATCGCTCGGTCAGCTCTCGGCGGGAATCGCCCACGAGATCCGGAACCCGCTCTCGGGGATCAACATCTACGTCTCCGCGCTCGAACACGTCGCCCGGCACGCGGAGGAGCTGGCGAACGAGGAGCGGGAGAAACTGTTCGGCATCGTGGAGAAGATCGGGTCGGCTTCGAACAATATCGCGTCGGTCGTCCAGCGGATCATGGAGTTCTCCAAGCCCACGCCTCCGAAGCGGGATCTCATCAACGTGAACCACGCCGTCCGGGAGGTCCTCCAACTCTCGTCGACCGTGCTGCGAAAACACGAGATTCGCTTGACGGTCTCCCTGCACCCGGCTCCTCCTTCCTGCAACGCGGATTCCCGGTTGATCGCGCAGGTGCTTCTGAACCTGATCACCAATGCGGTTCAGGCGATGGAGGAGAGGACGGGAGGCAAGGAGATCGAGATCTCCACGAACGTCGTGGGGGGACGCATCGTCATCCGGGTTGCCGATTCGGGTCCGGGCGTTCCCGCATCCATCCGGCTCAAGATCTTCGACCCGTTCTATACGACGCGCAAGGCCGGCCACGGGATCGGGTTGAGCTTCTGCCACCGGGTCGTGGCCGACCACAACGGAACGCTCCGCGTGGAAGAAAGCCGATGGGGAGGGGCCGAGTTCGTGATCACCCTGCCCATCGAGGAGGAACAGGCCCCCGCGTAGGGGAGCCGGCTATCCCCCCGCAGTCGTTCCTTTTCTGTAGTGCGGGGACCTGTAGAAGTCGCATTTCATGCATCCCCCCACCTTCATGGCGAACGTCCCCTGGACCCGGCCGCCGCACAGCGTGCCGGTCACGCGGGCACAGGTGGTTCCGTGATCCGGATAGGCCGGGCAGAGTCCGAGCTCTTTCTCCCTACCTCCTCCCCGCTCCCGTCCGCACTTCTGGAATTCCCAGCAGTTCATCGCGTCGTCCTCCGGGAAGAACATGTCGGCTCCGCAACCGAGAGGTTGATCGGAACCGGGACGCAGGATCTTTACGTCCGACCGGCCGCCGACCGGTTTTTCGGAAACCGACGAGCGTTCGGCCGGGGCCCGTGCGCGGCTTGGTGCCCCGTGCCGCTCGGGCGGAGCGGAGCGGTTCCGCGGAAAGGGATGCATCCCCCCCCGGTTCGGGATATAATGCGCGGTCGGTTTTTTTCTAAAAATCCCACGCATCCAGCGTGTCCTGCGGGCGGGTTCCGATCGATGGACCTTCGAAAAGCGCTGTTCGTCCTGTTGCTGGCGGCGTGCGCGCTGCCGTTCGTCAGCACCGGCATGGGACTGGCGTTCGGGATCGCGCTGAGTTTTCTCGTGGGCAACCCGTGGCCCGAGAAGACGTCTCGGGTCAGCAAGCAGCTGCTCAAGATCTCCGTCGTCGGGCTGGGCTTCGGCATGCAGCTCGCCGAAGTGTGGCGGGTAGGCAGACATTCCATCGTGTACACCTTCGTGGGAATCACCGGCACGCTGGTCGCCGGCACGCTTCTGGGCCGCGCGCTCAAGATGCGAAAGTCGACCTCCGCGCTCGTTTCCTTCGGAACGGCGATCTGCGGAGGAAGCGCCATTGCAGCGATGGCGCCGGTCGTCCAGGCGGAGAACGAGGACGTCGCCGTTTCCATGGCGACGATCTTCACGCTCAACTCCATCGCCCTGTTCCTGTTTCCCGTCATCGGCCATCTGCTCCGCTTGAGCCAGAACGCGTTCGGGATCTGGGCCGGGATCGCCATCCACGACACCAGCAGCGTCGTGGGCGCCGCATCCGCATACGGCCTGGGGGCCCTGGCCACCGGGACCACGGTGAAGCTCTCCCGGGCCGTGTGGATCGCACCGTGCGTCCTGGCCTACGGATGGTACCGGAAATCGGAGGGAAAGGCGGTCTTTCCGCTCTTCATCCTCGGGTTCATCGCCGCCGCGGCGATCCGTTCGCTCGTCCCCGCGCTGGACGCGGAATGGAACGGAGTCGCCACAGTGGCCCGCCAGAGCCTCGTCATCACGCTGTTTCTGATCGGAGCGGGGCTGGGGCCCGACGTCCTCAGGAAAGTGGGGGTCCGTCCGATGGTCCAGGGCGTCCTGCTCTGGATGCTGGTGGGTGCCCTGTCCCTGACCGCGGTCCTGCAGGGCCTCATTCACTAGAGGGTCGATTCCCGCGGGCGCTCGGGGCGAGCGCCCTTCCCGTTTCGCCGCCGACCCGGTCCTAGAACCTGATCGTACTGCGGACGCCGGCCAGAAAGGCGTCCGAAACCGCTCCCGCGGAATCGTGCGGACCCGGAACGTTGCCGCCGGGATGAACGATGTACTGCAGGTCCGGCTGCACGGTCCACCACGGCGCGATCTGCGCCGCGTAGCTGAGCTCGAGCACCATTTCGTAGTCCCGGATCGGGTACTGCGGCCCCTGGACCGCGCGCACATCCCGGTCGAATGCCGCCGCGGCGCCGCTGATCCCGGAGTATGCAAGCCCGAAGGTGAGCACATCGCCGTCGCGGCCGGGGAAAAGCCCCGCGAACCCTGCGCCGACGTCCACGTAGTCCGAAACGAGATTGCGGTCGGACGGCGAAACCCCTCCCCGCGCAAACAAGGCCAGGCTGCGCTTCCCGGCGCGCCAGACCGTCTGGTCGACGATGGCGTAGATCCCCCAGTTGCCGCTGTGGTCGAGCGGGCCCGCCGCCGCGGGGTCGGCGAGCGACACCACCCTGCCGGCGGCGTCGACGCCGAGATGCTGGTCCGCAAAGTCGGCCGTCGCATACCAGGTGCCGAGCTTGTACGTCCCCGGCAGCCCGGCCGCCCCTTTGCCCTGATGGAGGGCATAGTGCAGCTCCCCCATCCACAACGTGCCGCCGCTTACGCTGAACGTGGTGCCGTGCCGGTCGCACTGCTGCGGACCCTCTTCGCAGCCGCCTCCGGCCGGATCGCCCGAAAACGCCGCGGCGATCACCGTGAGATCGTCGGTCGGCCGGAGCTTGACCCGTACCGCCGGCGCGGAGAGCGGATAGGCGGGCCCCCCGCTCGTCATGTCGGCGGCGGTGACCGTCGGCCAGCCGAAGGTCGCGTTGATCAGGCCGGCCGCGGTGTCGCTGGTGAAGAATTCGTCATCGGCGGCGAGCTCGCCGATCCGGACCGAGACCCGGTCGTCGAGCAGGCTCTGCTCGAACCACGCCGTGAACAAACGAGTCGTCGCCAAGGCGTCGATGCCGCTGGGATCGGCGATGGCGCCGACACCATCTTCGACCGTGTGTCCGCCGTCGTGGATCTGGAAGACGGTGACGTGCGCGCTTCCGCCGGTCCATCCGACGCTCTTTCGCAGATCGGCGTCGGCCGATACCTCGAGCCGGCCCTCGTAGCTCAAGCGCCGGGCGAGCCCGCCCGACAGGACAGCGAACGTCTCCGCCGTGTAGTCGAGCGTGAGGTCGACGCCCTTGTCGTGCAGCGCGGTGCGGGCCCCGCCCCAATCACCGCCTAAGCGGTGCCGTTCCCAGATGGACGGCCGCCCACCGGAATCTTCGGCATGCGCTCGGCAAACAACGGGTCCGGTGGCCGCCAGCACAAACGCCAGGGCGCCGAAAAACGCCCTGCGACCCATGCCGCGACATCTGGTCCGGTGATCCATTCGGAAACCGTCCTGGAAAGTTTGCCCCGTCCGGGCGGCCCCGGCCGCGCCCGCGCCGTAGAAGGGCGCCCCGCCGGACCACTCCAGCGGCCGGACCGCGATGCCCCGCCGCCATCTGTGATGGTACTTCATTTCGTCCCGGATTTTCGGATGTTGCCGTTCCGCGAACCCGACCCGGCGGATGGGTACGCAACGAAAGCCAGACGTCAGGGGCACGGCAGGTCCGGGTCTGTCGGAGGAAAAGGTCTGACGCCATGGCGTTCCGGCCGAGCGCCTTTGTCCCGACGCCGCGTGACCGGGACCGCATCCGCCTCGCGGGACATGCACGTTTGGGTGTGCCCGTGCCGCATTTGCCGTTTCCTGGTATCCTGCGGATACCGGACTCGGTTGCCGGAATCTTCGCGCCGCCGAATCGTTTCCACATGGCGCAAGAGAAGCATAGGGGCATGGAGACCGGGGCGGAACGAATGCGACCGGAAAACGGCGCCTGACCAGAGGCTGAAGTCGACGGCCCGCTTCTTTCCCGAAGAGCACCCGTCGAGGAAGCCGGCGAGTCAGGACTTCAGGATCGGACGGAGGGCTAAAAACCATGGCCGACGGCACTCGCATCCCTTTTCCCCTCTCCGACAACTTGCCGGCAACGGTCCGAAGCGAACTGGACACGCTCCCCGCGCAGAGGCAAGACGAGTTTGTCGAAGAGTACAGCAGAAAGGCAAAGTCACGCGGACCTGCGTACCTCCTGTGGTTCCTGGTAGGCGGACACTATCTGTACCTCGGGAAATGGGGCATCCAATTTGTCTTTTGGCTGACCCTGGGGGGCCTCCTCATCTGGTGGCTCGTCGATCTGGTCCGCATTCCCGGCATGATTCGGGATTACAACAAGGATATGGCGGTGGACGTCCTGAAAAACCTCAAA
The DNA here is from genome assembly GCA_964459975.1 of uncultured bacterium. GTDB lineage: Bacteria > Desulfobacterota > Deferrimicrobia > Deferrimicrobiales > Deferrimicrobiaceae > CSP1-8. The sequence continues at coordinate 1,147 of CAYWOT010000026.1, read as the reverse complement.
GCTGTCGACGGCTGATGTCCTGGACCTGCACGCTCGAAGCGGACGGCTGCCTCGCAGGAATGCCGTGGGGCCGCGGCGTAAGCCCGGCGTGATAGGGTCAATCGACAACGTAGTCGTGGCCACGAACGAGGTGGGAGACAGCGACGTCGGAAGGAGGTCGGCTCATGGGGGCACCGGATCGAGTCCGTCCCAACGGAAAGGCCCGTGACTATATCGAGGCACTCGCCGTCGCCTTCTTCCTCGCGCTTTTCATTCGAACCGCCGTAGTACAGGCCCGGATCATTCCTTCGGGCTCGATGGAAAACACGTTGCTCGTGGGAGACTCCCTTTTCGTCAACACGTTCGTCTACGGCCATCACCTCCCGTTCACCGAGTGACGGATCCTGGCGATCCGACAGCCTGCGCGCGGAGACATCATCGTCTTCGATCCGCCGTTTCCGTCGCGCGATGCGTTCATCAAGCGCGTGATCGCGGTTCCGGGCGAGACGGTGGAGATCCGGCACAAGAAGGTCTATATCGACGGGCGGCGATTGCCGGAGAAATACGTTCGTTTTGCCGACGGCCCCGCGGAGGACCGGCTTACGCCGAGGAGGGATAATCTGCCGCCTCTGAAGGTTCCACCCGGCAAGCTCTTCGTGATGGGCGACAACCGGGACCGCTCCTTCGATTCCCGCTTCTGGGGATTCGCCGATTTGGACGACGTCATCGGCGAAGCGATGGTCATCGGAGCATCCGTGGACCTTTCCCGGGATATCCGATGGTACGAAGTGTGGCGTTATCCCGAGCTCGTGCGGTGGGACCGTTTCGGGAAGATCCTGCGCTGAATCGCAGATCGTCCGAAAAACGGCGTGAGCGCCGGCCCGACGAGCGCGGAGACCGCTTGCAGCTCTTGAAACACCTGACCGCCACCGGCGATCTGTCCAAGAGGCTTGCGCCGGTCCGCCGGACCGGCTCGGGGCGCTGCGTCGTGGGGCGTCGGTACGCCCCGAGGGTTTGAAACCCCGTGTCGCGCGTTTGGGGAAAAAAGTGGCGCGCTATATCAGACGAAAATGGGCACTACTGGGGGGAAACGTTTTCTCTGTAACGGTGGGCCGCGCAGCAAACCTAAACCGGCTGTTGGAGTATTTCATTTCCCCGATTTTGTTCT
>CAYWOT010000025.1:0-15908 GCA_964459975.1 uncultured bacterium | reverse complement strand
CCTGGCACGACGATGCGCGGATGCGGCAGGACGTCCGGGAGGCGGGCGGCCTGGGCGTCGACCAGTTCGACGTGCGGTGGACGCCGGGAAACGCCGCGGGGGTCTGTGCCCTGATCGAGTCCGTGGACGGGGGGGGCCGCCCGAGGCGGTTCCTGATGGACGTGGGATGGGACGTCGAGTACATGGACGAGGTCTTCCGGCGCGAAGGGGTGGACCGTCTGCTCGCCGCGGGACGGATCGACTTCCTCTACATCACCCACGAACACGTGGACCATCTCTGGGGGCTGCCTGCGGCGGTTCGATACCGGCCGGACATCCCGATCCTGGTCCCCACCGGCTTCTCGGAGAAGAGCCGGGAGCTGATCGCGAAGTCCGGCCACACCGGGAAGGTGGAGGAACTGGGGTACGCAGCGCCACGCATCCTGTTTCCGGGCTGCGCCTCGGTCACCTTCGACATCCCGATCTTCCTCAAGACCCGCGGCGAGCAGGTCCTCTACTTCCACGTCGAAGGGCGGGGGATGGTGACCGTGACGGGCTGCTGCCACCCGGGGGTGCTGGCCCTGCTGGAATACGCCCGGGACCGTTTCGAGGGGTTCTCGGAGTTTCACGGCGTTTACGGGGGCCTGCACATCTCGCCGTTCGACGAATGGGGCCCCGCCCAGGAGGAGCTGCTGGACAAGCTCGCCGCCTACAAGCTGCAGCGTCTCGCGTGCAACCATTGCACCGGCGTCCTGACGGTCGAGAAGATGCTCGAACGCGGCATGCCGGTCGTGCGGGGCTCGGCCCGGTACGGCAGCAGGAGCGAACTGTACCTGGGCAACGGCGACACGGTGGTCTTCTGAGTCCCGGCGTTTCCGTCGTCATCCTGTGCCGGAACCAAAGGGATTCCGTGGCGCGGTGCGTGCGCGCGGCGCTCGCCGCCCTGCCGACGGAGGCGGAGACATGGGAGATCCTGGTGGTCGACTCCGCGTCCTCGGACGGAACCCGGGAGGCGCTCGACGGGCTTCCGGTCCGCTGGCTCGGCATCGATGACAGCCGCCTGCTGTGTGCCTCTCTGGGCCGGTGGGTGGGGACGGAGCATGCCTCGGGCGAGTTTCTCCTCTTTCTGGACGGCGACATGGAACTGTGCGGCGGGTTTCTGTCCCCTGCGCTCGAAATCCTGCGGCACCGCCCCGAAGTCGCGGGCGTGGTGGGACAGGTCATGGAGCGGGATCCCGGCGTTTGCGGCGGATGGCGCGACCGGAACCGGATTACGGCGGAAGGAGAGGCGGCGAAGTTCGGGGGGGCGGTCCTTTTCCGGCGGACGGCTCTGCGGCGGGCCGGGGGATACGATCCGTACATCTTCAACCGGGAGGAGAACGAGCTGTACTCCCGGATCCGCATGACGGGCGCGGCGGTCTGGCGGCTCCCGCTGCCCATGGCGATCCACCACGACCCTCCCTCGTCCCGGACGGACAAGCTCCTGCGCGAAATCCTCCCCGGCCGGAAACGAGCGCTGGGGCGCGCGCAGGCTTTCCTGCGCTCCTGGAAAAAGGGAAACCTGCGGTTCTATGTCCGTCAGGAGAAACTGTTCTTCTGCTCCCTCCTGGCCGACGCGGCGACCGTCGCCGCGCTTTGCGCCTTTCCCCCGCCGGGCGCCTGGGGCGCCCTTCTTTTCGTCCAGGCCGTCTCCCTCGCGGGACATGCCGCGTCCTGGTCCCCGGGCCAGTACGTTCTCAACAAGATCGCGGCGGTCCAGTTTCTTGCGGGCCTGGTCGTCGCTCCGTGGTTCCTGCGACTTCCCCCTCCCCGGGCCGTGGAGGTCCCGTGACCGCGCGACTCCCGAAGTTCTCCATCGTCGTTCCCTCGTTCAACCAGGGGAGATATATCGAGGAAACGATCCGGTCGGTCCTCGAGCAGGACTACCCCGAGAAGGAGCTTCTCGTCATCGACGGCGGGTCCACGGACGGCACGCTCGACGTGATCCGCAGGTACGAGGACCGGATCGCCTACTGGGTCAGCGAGAAGGACCGCGGCCAGGCCCACGCGGTCAACAAGGGGTTCGCCGCGGCGACGGGGGACGTCTTCGGCTGGCAGAACTCGGATGACGTCTACCTTCCCGGAGCGTTCCGGAGCGCGGCCGCAGGAATCGCCGCCCATCCGGACGGGGGCGTGTATTACGGGCATATCCGGTTCGTGGACGAGAAGGGCGTCGCCTTCGACGAGAACCGCGCCGTTCCCGTTCGCCTGTTCAACCTCCTCTACGACGGCAGCCTCGTGCGGAACCAGGCGGCCTTCTTCCGGCGTTCCGTCTGGGAGAGGGCGGGGGGATTGCGCGAGGACTTCCGGTTCTGCATGGACCGGGAGTTCTTCCTCCGGGCCGCCCGTCTCGGAACGGAGTTCCGCCTCGTCCGGGAGTCCCTCGGCGCGTTCCGCGTGCACGGGACGTCCAAGACGAGCACGCTCCAGGCCGCGAGGCGGGAGGAAGACGAGCGCCTGCTTACGACCTATCTCGGTCGGCCGGGGGTACTGCGCCGGCGCGGAGGCAAGGCGCTTTCCGTCCTGTTCCGCCTCCTCGCGTATCTCTCGCAGGGGGATTTCGCGTACGCGGGCGACCGGCTCCTGCGGAACCTCGGCGTGCGCAAGGCGCCGACCCGGACGGGCTAGGAGCCGGGATCTTCCCGCCGAGGCGGCGGTGTCTTCACCTTCGGGGCCGGGCGACCGCAGCCTTGACCGCGAACTTCATCTCCGCGACCGCCACCTTCCGGATCCAGCGCGGGAGATACGACCGGGGGCAGCAGATCCACAGGAACCGCATCCAGTGGACCAGGTTGCTCGGCGAGCGGTAGTCGAAGAGGTGGTCCCGGATTTCCCGCCACGGGGAACCCTTCCCCGGCTTGACCTTGAGTCCCGTCGTCGCGGTGTCCAGCGCGGCGACCGCGCCTTCCGCCCGGCGAATGGGAAGCCCGAGCTTCCGGATCCGAAGGGTGTACTCGATGTCGGAAAGGTAGTGGGGAAGATCTTCCTCGCGGAGCCTTCCTGCGGCGGTTGCGACCGGCACGGGAAGCAGGAGGCCGCGGGTCGAGAAGGCGTCCGGCTCCCGCGGGCGTTCCCCTTGTCCCGGGGGAGGAGGCGCCGCGATCCGCCCCGCCTTCCAGTCCACGGCGAGCCCGCAGTCGACGGTCTTGCCTGTCTCCCGGTCGACGCTCACGGGCGAGAGGGCGGTGCGTCCCCGCTCCACGGACTCCCGGCACAGGGAAGCGATGAAGTCCTCGTCGAAGGTGAGATCGTTGTTGAGGATCAGGAGGAAGTCATCCTGCGATGCTTCGCGCAGGGCGACCTCCATGCCCCGGTTCACGCCTCCCGCCCACCAGAGCGATCCGTCGCCCCCGACGACGGCAACCTCGGGGAATTCGGCCGCCAGGTTCTCCCTCGTGCCGTCGGTCGACCCGTCGTCGACGACGATCACGCGGACGTTCGGAAAGGTCTGGTTGCGCAGGCTGAGGAGGCACCGCCGGGTGTGATCCCAGCGGTCGTGGACCGGGACGACGGCGAACACCCGGCTTCCGGCGGAAAAAGACTTCGGTTCCCGCAAGTTTCGTCCCCATTTTCCGATAATCGATCGTGTGGAGATGGTACCATGGTTCATCGATCGTTCGAGGTGGCATAAACCCAGGATGCGTGCGCAAACCGCCATCCCCACGACGTTCGTCCGGCCGAGCCGGGGATGGTCTTCCCTGAAGCTGGGAGAGATCTGGCAGTACCGGGAACTCCTGTATTTTCTCGTCTGGCGGGACGTCAAGGTCCGGTACAAGCAGACGGCCCTCGGCGCGGCGTGGGCCGTTCTCCAGCCGTTCACGACGATGGTCGTCTTCACGATCTTCTTCGGGCGCCTGGCCCGTATCGGGTCCGACGGGCTGCCGTATCCCCTCTTCTCCTACGCCGCGCTGCTTCCCTGGACCTTCTTTTCGCAGGGGCTTTCTCAGTCGTCGAACAGCGTCGTCGGGTCCGCCAACCTCGTCCGGAAAGTGTATTTCCCCCGGCTCATTATCCCGGCGTCCTCCGTCCTGTCGGGCGTTGTCGACTTCGCGCTGGCCTTCGTCATTCTGCTCGGGATGATGGTCTACTACGGCGTGTGGCCGACGGCGGCGGTCCTCTGGTTCCCGCTCCTGCTGCTGCTGGCCTTCTGCGCCGCTCTCGGGGCCGGGATGTGGCTGTCGGCCCTCAACGTCGAGTACCGGGACGTCCGGTTCGTGGCCCCGTTCCTCATCCAGCTCTGGCTGTTCGTCACCCCCGTGATCTACCCCACGGGGAAGGTGACTGCCGCCCTTTCCCGCATCGGCCTTCCGGGCTGGGTCTACGGCCTCAACCCGATGGCGGGGGTCGTGGAGGGGTTCCGCTTTGCCCTGCTGGGCGGGGGGGAAGGGCAGCCCCGCCTCATCGCCGCAAGCGCCGTCGTCGCCGTTCTTCTCCTCCTGTCGGGTACGCTCTATTTCCGCAGGATGGAGAGGACGTTCGCGGACGTCGTATGAAGCGCGGCGCGGAGCGATGGCGATGACGGCGGGGACGAACGGGCGGGGACCGGGGGATGAAAGCATCGCCGTCCGCGCGCGGGGCCTGTCGAAACGGTATGCCCTCGGCCCCCGCGTGCCGTACCGGACGCTGCGCGATGCCCTCGCATCCGCCGTTCGCGGCCCCTTCCGCCGGGAAGCCGGGAAGGACGGGACGGGGATCGGGCGGGACGAACGGTTCGTCTGGGCTCTCCGGGACGTCTCCTTCGATATCCGGCACGGCGAGGTCGTGGGAGTGATCGGCCGGAACGGAGCGGGCAAGAGCACGCTGCTCAAGATTCTCTCCCGGATCACGGAGCCCACGGAAGGGTACGCCGAGATCCGGGGCCGGATCGGGTCCCTCCTGGAGGTGGGGACCGGTTTTCACCCCGAACTGTCGGGGCGCGAGAACATCTACCTGAACGGGGCGATCCTCGGGATGGCGAAAGGCGAGATCGACCGGAAGTTCGACGAAATCGTCGCCTTTGCGGAAGTGGAACGGTTCCTCGACACGCCCGTGAAGCATTACTCTTCCGGCATGTACCTCCGGCTGGCCTTCTCGGTTGCCGCGCACCTCGAGCCGGACATTCTCCTCGTGGACGAGGTCCTGGCGGTCGGAGACGCCGCGTTTCGGAAAAAGTGCCTGGGCAAGATGGGGGACGTGGCGAGGCAGGGGAGAACCGTGCTGTTCGTGAGCCACGACATGGCGGCTATCGAGGGGCTCTGCCGGAACGCTTTCCTGCTGGAAGAGGGCCGGATTGTGCGGACGGGCCCGGCCGGCGAGGTGGTTCAGGGCTACCTCGCCAACCTGCCGGCGTCGGCGGGGCCGTTGCTGGAGAGCCGTCCGGACCGGCGGGGAAACGGACGCCTCCGGTTCACCGATATCGCGTTCCGCGGTTCCGGTACGACCACGGAGTCGCTGCAGTCCGGACAGGACGTGGAGGTGATGATCGGGTATCGGGGAGACGGAAATCCGCTGAGGAACGTCTCCGTCTCGGTCCCCGTCTTCACCCTGGGAGGCCAATGCATGATGATGCTGGCCAACCAGTTGGTGGGCGCGGATCTCGTAACGGTCCCCCGGGAAGGGAAGTTCACCGTCCGGATTCCGCGCTTTCCGCTCTCCCCGGGCAGGTATTATCTGAACCTCTTCTGCGAGGTGAACGGAATCCTGGCCGACTGGGTGACGCAAGCCGTCTTTCTCACGGTGGAGGGAGGGGACTTCTACGGGACCGGCCGTCTGCCTCCCGCATCCCACGGCGGCTTGCTGCTTTCCCACGAATGGAGCGTCGAGGAAAGGGCCGCTCGGGAGACAGCGGGGTCGGACGGCAAGCCGTGAGGTTTTCCATCGTCACCCCCAGCTTCAACGGCGCGCGGTTCCTGCGGGAAACGATCGAAAGCGTCGTTTCGCAGGAAGGTCCTTTCCACATCGAATACATCGTCGTGGACAACCGCTCGACGGATGGGACGGTCGACATCCTGAGCGAGTATGAGCGGACGTTGTCGAGCCGGCCGGCCCGCTGTCGCGGCGTCGCCTTCCGCTGGTCGTCGGAAGGGGACGGCGGGATGTACGACGCCCTGAACAGAGGGTTCTCTCGGGCAACGGGCGACGTCTACGCCTGGATCAACGCGGACGACGTCTATCTGCCGGGAGCGTTCGCCGCCGTCGCCGCCACATTGGGGAGATATCCCCACATCCGCTGGCTCAAGGGCGTCACCTCGTACATCGACGAGGCCTCCGCGGTCCGCGCCTGGGGGAAGTGCACCCTGTACGACCGGGAGTGGATCCGGCGGGGAATCTACGGCCGCGAGGCCTATTTCATCCAGCAGGACAGCGTATTCTGGGCGGCCGACCTGTGGCGCGAGGCGGGCGGCATCGACCCGCGGCTCAACCTGGCGGGCGACTATTTTCTCTGGATCGCCTTTTCCCGGATTGCGCCGCTCCATTCCCTGAACTACCGCGTGAGTTGCTTTCGCGCGAGGAGCGGGCAGATGAGCCGGGATCTGGAGCGGTACCTTCGGGAGTGCGACCTCGTCAAGCCCCGGGACCATTCGCTGGCCAGGCGGATGATCGCCGCGTACTTCCGGCGCGAGGACCGGGTGCCGGCGCGCATCCGGCCGATCCTGTACCGGCTGCTCTTCGGCACGCAGGACCTGAACGTCGTCGAGTGGAGGGAGGGGACGACGCCCGAATTGAGAAAGGCGACTTACTGCCGTGTGTGATCCCGAGGGGCCCGGCGTTTTCGAGATGCGGCGCCGGATTCGGCGCATGGCTCGCCGCGCCGGACAGGTCCTTTCCCGCCTTTGGGGGAGGGCGGCGGGTCGGGAAACCGATGTTCCGGACCTCCGCGGCGATCGCGACCTCGAGTGGTCGTTTATGGCGCTGCGGATCGGACGGTTTGCCGGCAGGGGAAGCCGCGTCCTCGATTTCGGATGCGGCGAGGGATTTCTGACCGTCACGGCCTCGGCTGTCGGCGCCAGCGTCCTGGCCATCGACCTTCTGCCGCGGCGGTTCCCGGTTGCCCGCCCCGAGATCGAGTTCCGGCAGGTGGACGTGAGGGATCTCGACGAGGGAGACGCGCCATTCGATCTGATCGTGAACTGCTCGACGATCGAGCACGTGGGACTGGGCGGGCGCTACGGGGTGGCGGGGGACGACTCCGAGGGAGACGTCGCGGCAATGGAGAAGCTGCGCCGGCTCCTCAAGCCGGGCGGGCGGATGCTCCTGTCGCTCCCCGTCGGCCGGGATGCGGTGGTCCGTCCGTTTCACCGGATCTACGGCGCCGAGCGCCTCCCGAAGGTCCTCCGGGGATACGACGTGGAGGAGGCGGTCTTCTTCCGGAAGGACGGGCGGAATGCCTGGACGTCCTGTTCCCGGGACGAGGCGCTGTGCGAACGCGGCGGTGCGCGATATTATGCGCTGGCGCTCTTCGTGCTGAGAGGAGCGGCGCCGGCATGAACGGGTCGGTTCCCGGATTGCGCGGCCGGGTTTCTCTTCGCATCCCCTCCGCCACGATCGTCCTCAACGAGGAACCGTTCCCGGGGTACACCCTGCGGGCGCTGCATTCGTTCTGGAACGGACCGGGAGCGCCGACATGGCGGGCACACTCGGAAACCAGCCGCAGGCATCCGCTCCGAGTACTCCATGGAACTGGCCGTCGGCGGCCTTCGGAGGATCCTTGAACAGGCATGCCCAGAACACCGATGCGCCTGGCGGGTTGAGGGCGTCATGAGGACGGGGCTCGAACCGAGGACTCCGATAGCCTTCTTTCTCTACAATCGTCCCCAAACGATGGAAAGGGTGTTCGAGGAGATCCGGAGGGCGAGACCCGCTCGGCTTTTCCTCATTGCCGACGGGCCGCGCCCCGACCGGCCGACAGACCCGGACCGGTGCGAAGCGGCGCGATCCGTGGTTTCCGCGGTGGACTGGGAATGCGACGTGCGAAGGCTCTACTCCGACGTCAACCTCGGGTGCAGGCGGCGGGTGTCCTCGGGACTCGACTGGGTGTTCGACCAGGCGGAGGAAGCGGTCGTCCTGGAGGACGACTGCCTTCCCCATCCGACCTTCTTCCCCTTCTGCCGGGAGCTGCTTGCGCGGTACCGGGACGACGAACGGATCGCCCACATCGGCGGGAGCAACTTCCAGTTCGGGAGAGGACGGTCCCGCTTCAGCTACTACTTCTCCCGATACAACCACGTGTGGGGATGGGCCTCCTGGAGACGGGCCTGGAAGCGATACGGCGGGGCGCTGGGGCGGTGGCCGGAGACCCGGGACCGGGGAGAGGTCGGGAACTGGTTCCATAGAGAACGGGAGCGCCGGTACTGGACGGAGCGGTTCGACAGTCTGCTCCGGGGCGAGATCGACAGCTGGGCGTACCAGTGGACGCTCTCGTGCTGGCAGGACGGCCGGCTGGCCATCCTGCCGAACGTGAACCTCGTTTCGAACATCGGTTTTTCGCCGGATGCCACCCACACGCGGGCCTCGCACAGGGTGGGCAACATGCCTGTCTCCGCCATGAGCTTTCCCCTGGTGCATCCCCCGGACGTTGTCCGGGACAGGAGTAAGGATGATTTCACGGAGAGGCTGACCTACTCGGGGCCTCCGTATTCGATCCGAGCGTGGCGACGGACGGTTCGGCGCGTCCTCGGCCGTTTGGGGATAGCGGGGCGGGTATCGTGACCGTGGCCCGGAGCATCCCGGGAGGGCAAGCCGGATGAGGCTTCACGTGAGTTTTCTGGATCGCGTTCGTCAGGCACTTCGTGTTCTTCGCGAGGGGCCTCTGGAGACGCTTGCCGATTCTCCGGATCTGTTTCGGACCTACCGGGGGTGGGCCCGGGATCCCCGTCTGCGCCGCGCGCCCGGCGGATGGATCTACGAGGACATGTTCTGGCCGGACTATCTCCACGTCGGGGGTGCGGGGTTCGCGATCTTCCCGGTCGCCTCGCGGTACTGCGTCGGGCGGGGCATCGACGTCGGCGCGGGCTACTGGCCCTTGCCGGGGGCCGTCCCGGTGGACCCTTTTCGGGGAAAAGGGAAGGATCATGCGCTCGAACAGTTCGAGCCCGGATCGCTGGATTTCGTGTTTTCTTCCCATTGTCTCGAGCATATCGAATCCCCCCGCGACGCGATCCGCGCGTGGCGGCGTCTTCTTCGGCCGGGAGGGATTCTTTTTCTCTACCTGCCCCATGAGAGCTGCCGGATCTGGCGGCCGGGGTCCCCGTTCGTGAAAGATGGGCACAAGTGGAGCCCCACGTCCGGGATCGTCTCGGAAATGTTGGTCTCCGAGGGCATGGAGATCATCGGCGGCGACCCGGGCCCCGACGCGATGTGGAGTTTCTTCCTGGTGGGCCGGGTGCCGCCTGCGGAAAGGGAGCCGTCGTGACGGAGGAGCGCATTCTCGTGCTCCGGCCCGACCATATCGGGGACATGGTCCTGTTCTCGGGGGCTCTCTCGCACCTCCGGTCCCTGTATCCCTCCGCGTCGATCACGCTGGCCGTCGGTGGCGCGGTCCGGAACCTGATCGAACGCTGTCCCCACATCGACGGGATCGTCCCGTGGGAGACCATGGTCCCGAACTGGTCCCGGCTGGCCTGGCGTCTTCTCGAATATCCGCGCATTCGGTATGCGCTTCGGGAATGCAGGGGCGCGTTCCTGTCCTCGGGTTCGGGCAGGCGCTGGGATCGGGTGATCGTTCCGGTCCGGTCCCCTTCCGAAGAGCTCCTGTGGTTCGTCCGCCACTCGGGGATCCCCCGATCGATCGGAATCGCCGGCTGCGACGCCAACCTCTTCGGCTCGAGGTATCGCCCGGAGACGACTTATACAACGAGTTTGGTGCTGGATTCCGAAGCCCTCGAGCGACACGAGCTGGAGACCACCAGGCGATTCCTCTCGTTTCTTCCGGGGTGCCGGGACCTGTCGATCGGAGAGATATTCCCCGAGTTCTGGACGGCCGACGAGGACCGTCGGTTTGCGGAGCAGGTCGTTCCTCGTTGCGCGGAAGGCGACGAGGGCGCGATCGCCCTGGTGCCCGGCGCCGGTTCCCGGTACAGGGAATGGCCTCTCCCGAATTTCGCGGAAGTCGTGGCCGGCCTGTCTTTCCCGGGCGGAATCGTCATCCTGGGCGGGCCGACGGATACGGAGAAGGCGGAGCGCCTCTGCGGGCTGCTGCGGGGCAGCGGATTGGAAAGACCGGTGGCGACGTTGGCGGGGAAGACCACCCTGCGGCAGACGGTCGAGGTCATCCGGCGCTGCCGTCTGCTGATCGGGTCGGAAACGGCGGCGTTGCATATCGCGACCGCGTTGGGAATTCCGACCGTCGGGATCCTCGGGGGAGGCCATTTCGGCCGGTTTTATCCTTGGGGAAACCCGGCCATCCATCGTGTCGCGGCATCCCCGATGGACTGCGTCGGATGCGGCTGGCGGTGCGTGTTTGGGGACTTCCGCTGCATCCCCGCGGTTACCCCGCGGATGGTTGCCGAGGAAATCCTGTTCGCCGTCCGAACTTCGTGATCGGACACCGCGGGGGGGAGCGACCGGACTAGGAATTCCACCTCGCGATCAGCGCGGCGACGACCCGCGTCATCTGGGCGACGCCGTCCACGGGGATCCGTTCGTCGACTCCGTGGATCCGGCCGAACTCCTCGCGCGGCAGCAGGATCGGCAGAAGGCCGTAGGTGGGGACCCCCAGGGAGCGGTAGAAGCGCGAGTCCGTGAATCCCGTGGAGAGGTACGGCACGACGGTCGCGCCGGGATGCACGGAGCGGATCGCGTCGGACAGCGCATCGAACAGCGGCCCCCGGGGCGACCCGCTGGGGCTCTCGGCGAAGACGATCTGCACGCCGATGTCCAGATCGGCGAGGAGCGACTGGACGCGCGCGGCCACCGCGTCGGGGTTCTCGCCCGGCAGGATGCGGCAGTCCACCGTTCCCTGCGCCTTGCCGGGGATGACGTTGGGCTTGACCCCCGCCGAGAGGGTCGTGACCGCGAACGTGTTGCGGAGCAGCGGGTCGGTCTCCGGGTGCCGCTCCGCGAACGCCTCGAGGCGCTCCGCATCGCCCTGCCCGCCGGAGAGCGTCTCCGGATCAAGGTCGATCCGGCCGGCGGCGTGCAGCACGCGCAGCATCTCCCGCACCGGCTCGGTGAGCCGCGGCGGGTCGCGGTGTTCGGCGATCCGCGCCATCGCTCGGGACAGGCGCGCCGGCGCGTTGTCCGGCGAAGGGCGGCTACCGTGCCCCGCCTTGCCCCGGGCCGAAAGGGACAGCCACAGCGGCCCTTTCTCCCACAGGTTGACGAGGAAGAACGACCCCCCGCCGAAGAGGTCCCGTACGCCGACGCCCCCCTCGTTCATCCCGAATGCGCGCCCGAACGGGACGGGCAGGTTCCGCACGAAGTGCTCCGCGCCTTCCCTGCCCCCGACCTCCTCGTCGGCATTGGCCACGAAGAAGAGTTTGCGCCGCAGCCTCCCCGCCCTGGCGGCGTCGATCGCGGCGCACAGGTGCGCCGCGCCTAGCCCCTTCGTGTCCAACGTCCCCCGCCCGTAGAGAAAGCCGTCCCGGATTTCCGCGGCGAACGGCGGGACGCTCCAGTCCTCGGCCTGCGCCGGGACCACGTCCATGTGATGGATGAGCACGAGGCCGGGCTCTTCCGTGCCGCCGACGTGGCACAGGACGTTGGGCTTTTCAGGAGTCGCGCCGAAGGTGATCGGAGTCAGCCCGTTGGCAACGAGCGTCCGGCAGAGAAACTCCGCCGCCGCGCGGCAGTCGCCGGGCGGGTTCGTCGTGTCGATCCGGATGTACTCGCGGAGCAGCGCGAGCGGGTCCATGATTGAATTATCGCGCTCCCTCCAAGTAGAATTCAACACGTGGCCGTTCCGCATCGGGTAGGAGAGGGACCGCGCAGGACGATCGAGCCGTATGAGGCGGCGCGAAAGGGCCGGAGTCGGTGCCGACCTTGCTGATCCTCTGGTTCCCGCTTTCCGCCGCGCTTTTTCTGTCGATATTCCGGCTGCTCCGTTTTCCGTGGGCGCATCGGGGAGAGGAGTGGTTTTTCGCCGCCGTCTCCGCCCTGGGCTGGATCTCGGCGGCGGCGATGCTTCTCGGCCTGGCGGGAGAGGCGAACACGCCGGCCTTTTGCGCGGCGGCCGCGGCGACGGGAGTCCCGGCCGTCGTCCTCTTCCTCTGCTCGAGGCGGCGTGCGGCTCCGCCTCCGGTGCCCGCTCCCCGGATCTACCTGCTCTGCGGCCTGGCCCTGCTCTGGTTCCCGTTCGTGTTTCTCCCCCCCTTCTTCTACGATACGCTCCACTACCATTACGGGCTTCCCGCGGTGTTTCTGCAAAGCGGCTCCACGCGCCCGCTGTCCTGGTTCGTGGAGTCCCACTTTCCGCTCGGCGTGGAGATGCTTTCCCTGGTCGGGATCGCCGCCGCCGGCTACGTCGGAGCGAATCTGGCCGGTTTTATGCTGTTCGCGCTCCCCGGCGTCGGGATCCTGTGCTTGGCCGATCGGCTCGGCGCACGCCGGGCGGGCTGGATCGCCCTCCTCCTGTACCTGTTCTCCTCCACCTCCGTGCGGACGCTCCTGCTCCAGAAGAACGACGCGGGCGTCGCCCTCTTCTTCTTCGCGTTCGTGTACGCGGCGCTTCTGTACCGGGAGTCCGGCGGCGACCGCCGGTTTCTGGTGCTTGCCGGGGCCCTGGCCGGGGCCTCCCTGGGGACGAAATACACGATGCTCGTGTTCGTCGCGGTCGCGTCCGCCGCGATGTTCCTTCCCTCCTGGAATCGGGGCGGCGCCGACGCGCCGCCCCGGGCTCCTTCGCCGGCCCGTCTCGCGGATCCGTTCCTCTTCCTTGCAGCGGCTGCGTTCGTGTACGCCCCGTGGCCCCTGCGCAACGTCGCCGCGTCCGGGAATCCCGTTTACCCCCTTCTGAACGGAGTGTTCCGCAGCCCGACGTGGTCGCCCGCGAGGATGGCGCTTCTGGCCGGCAACGCCCACTCCTTTTCCGCCATGTTCCACGGCCCTTTGGACGCCGCGAAGCTCCTCGCCTCCGTCACGTTCTTCCCCGATCCCACGATCAGCGGGGGCGGCGCGTCGCTGGGCGCCGCGTTCGTCGGCACGCTGCTGTTCCCTGCGCTCCGGAGAAGGTCCTCGCCCCCGTGGTTGTTCCTGCGCAACGTGGCGCTGGGCTGCCTCGCCGCCTGGTTCTTCACTTCCTGGTTCACGCGTTTCCTGCTCCCTGCGCTGCCGCCGATGGCCCTGCTCACCGGGGCCGTCGTCTCCGAATGGTCGCAACGGGTGGGGAAGAAGGCGGAGCTCGCGGCCGCGGCGATCGTGATCGTGTGCCTGGCCGCCCAGGCGGCCTCCGCCGTCTCGGCGTCGGAATATCCGCCGTTCGCCAAGGCGTACCGCGCATCGGTCGCCGTGATCGGTCGTCCGGACCGCGCGTCCCGTCTTGCGTCCCAACTGGCCGATTCGTTCCGGGCCGCCCGGTTCGTCAACGCGCGTCTTCCTGCCGGCGCGAAGATCCTGTTCGTCGGGGAGACCCGGTTGTTCTATTTCCACAGGGCCGTCGTGGCCCCCTCCGCGTTCGACGAACATCCTCTCCGGCGGATCGCCGTTCCCGGCCGTCCGCCGGGGGAGATCCGCAGGCTCCTCGTGGAGCGGGGGTTCACCCACATCCTGGTGAACCGGTTCGAATGGGACCGGTTCGGCCGGACCTACTACCGAAGCTTCTGGCCGAAGGAGGAAAGAATGGCGGTGAATCGGTTCCTTGCCGGGTTACCGGCCGTCTACCGGGAACGCGCGATTTCCGTCCTGTCCTTGGGCGCGGCGTCGAGACCGTGAAGACGCTGTCGATCGTCGTTCCGGTGTTCAACGAAAAGGACACCGTCCGGGAGGTTCTTCGGGCCGTCGGGGACGCCCCCGCCTCGGGGCTTGGAAAAGAGATCGTCGTGGTGGACGACTTCTCGACCGACGGAACACGCGAGATCCTGCGGGCCGAGTACGCGGAGAAGCCGGGCATCCGGGTCGTGTGCCACGATTGCAATCGGGGCAAGGGAGCCGCCCTTCGGACGGGGATCGCGTGCACCACCGGGGACGTCGTCCTGATCCAGGACGCCGACCTCGAGTACGACCCGCAGGAATACCCGAAACTGCTCGCCCCGATCCTGGCCGGAAAGGCCGACGTCGTGTACGGATCCCGTTTCGCCGGCGGCGAGTCCAAGCGCGTTCTCCTGTATTGGCATTACGTGGGGAACCGGTTCCTGACGACCCTGTCGAACATGTTCACCAACGTCAACCTGTCGGACATGGAGACCTGCTACAAGGCGTTCCGCGGTGAGATCCTGCGGTCGCTGCGCCTCGAGGAGGACCGGTTCGGCTTCGAGCCGGAGGTGACGTCCAAGGTCGCGCGGCTGGGCTGCCGGATCTACGAGGTCGGCATCAGCTACCACGGCCGGACCTACGAGGAAGGAAAGAAGATCAACTGGAAGGACGGCGTGCGCGCGGTCTGGTGCATTCTGAAATACCGGTAATCGGCGGCTCGTCCGCAAGGGAGAGGCCCATGAAACGGATCCTGGTCACCGGCGGCGCAGGCTTCATCGGATCCCACCTGTGCGAGCGTCTGCTCGCCCGGGGCGACGAGGTTCTGTGCGTCGACAACTTCTTCACCTCGCGACGCCGGAACATCCTCCATCTCCTGGACAACAAGATGTTCGAGTTCCTGCGCCACGACATCACGTGGCCGCTCTACGTCGAGGTGGAGGAGATCTACAACCTGGCCTGCCCCGCCTCCCCGGTCCACTACCGGTTCGACCCGGTACAGACGACCAAGACCAACGTTCACGGATCGATCAACATGCTGGGGCTGGCCAAGCGGCTCGAGGCGAAGATCCTCCAGGCGTCGACCTCCGAGGTGTACGGCGACCCGTACGAGCACCCGCAGAAGGAGACCTACTGGGGCAACGTCAATCCGATCGGTCCCCGCTCGTGCTACGACGAGGGGAAGCGGTGCGCGGAGACGCTCTTTTTCGATTACCATCGCCAGCACAACCTGAAGATCCGCGTCGTCCGGATCTTCAACACGTACGGCCCGCGGATGCATCCGAACGACGGCCGCGTGGTCTCCAATTTCATTGTCCAGGCGCTCAAAAACGAGCCGATCACGATCTACGGCACCGGAGAGCAGACCCGTTCCTTCTGTTACGTCGACGACCTGGTCACGGGGTTGATCGCCATGATGGACCAGGAGGAACTCGTGGGCCCGGTGAACCTGGGCAATCCCGGCGAGTGCAGCATAGGGCGGCTGGCGGAGATGATCCGGGAATTGTCCGGCTCCTCGTCCGAGATGGTCTTCCGGCCCCTGCCCCAGGACGACCCCCTGCGCCGCAGGCCGGACATCTCGCTGGCGAAACGGGCGTTGGGATGGGAGCCGGTCGTTTCCATCCGCGACGGATTGGCTCCCACGATCGACTATTTCCGCGCAACGGGCTGAGACGTTCCGGCGCACGAACTTAGGCGGGGCCGGTCGCGGCTCATTGAATTCTGCCGCTTCCCCCGGATAGAATGCAAAGACGTGCAAACGGGGAGGTTCACCCGACTCGACGGGTGTTCCTGGGATTTCGCGCCCCGGCGGGAGGCGTGACGACGGGGGGTGGTCGTCACCGGAAACGCCTTGGCGAACGCCCCGATTTCTCCCGGAGGGATCATGCCGAGCGCGCTTGTCACGGGCATCACCGGCCAGGACGGTTCGTACCTGGCGGAGCTTCTCCTTTCGAAGGGCTACGACGTCCACGGGGTCATCCGCCGCGCGTCGACGTTCAACACCGGCCGCATCGATCACATCTACATCGACCCCCACGTCGCCGGCGCGAAGCTCCACCTTCACTACG
>CAYWOT010000024.1:0-15917 GCA_964459975.1 uncultured bacterium | reverse complement strand
AAGAACCTTCTGCTGGTGCGCGGCGCCGTGCCCGGCGCGAAGAACAGCCTGGTCGTCGTGCGGCGCGCCGCGAAGAAGGAGAGGAAAGGCCAGTGAAGGAGCGCGAAATGCCCACCCTCGAGGTGTTCGACAAGGATCGGCAGGTCAAGGCGACCGTCGAGCTGCCGGCATCCGTCTTCGCAGCCGAGGTGAAGGTGCACCTGCTCCACGAGGTGGTCACGGCCGGGCGAAACGCCCGGCGGTCGGGGACGGCCGCGACGAAGACGCGGAAGGAGGTTTCCGGGGGGGGGAAGAAGCCGTACCGCCAGAAGGGAACCGGCCGCGCGCGGATGGGGAGCACCCGGTCGCCCCTGTTGCGGGGCGGGGGGACCGTGTTCGGGCCGCATCCCCGCTCCTACGAGCGGAAGGTGAACCGGAAGGCCGCGAAGGCGGCGCTTCGCTGCGCGCTGAGCACCCGCGCGCGGGAAGACCGGATCGTCCTCGTCGAGGATCTCGACCTCGCGAGTCCCCGGACGCGGGAATTTCTCCAGGTGGCCGCCCGGCTCGGGCTTTCGGACGCGCTGCTCGTCACGGAGGAGCCCAAAGAGGCCCTCGCGCTGGGGATCCGCAACCTTTCCTCGTTCAAGTCGATCCCCGTCTCCGCGCTGAACGTCATCGACATCCTCTCGTACGACCAGCTGGTCCTCACCCGGCCGGCGTTCGAACGGATCCGGGAGGTGCTCGCGACATGAACATCACGGACGTCATCAAGCGACCGCTGATCACGGAAAAGGCCACCCTGCTCAAGGAGACGTCCAACGCCGTCTCGTTTGCGGTGGACCCGCGGGCGAACAAGAACCGGATCCGGGAGGCCGTCGAAAAGATGTTCCGGGTCAAGGTCCTCGAGGTCAAGACGATGAACGTCGCGGGCAAGA
The DNA here is from genome assembly GCA_964459975.1 of uncultured bacterium. Classification (GTDB taxonomy): domain Bacteria; phylum Desulfobacterota; class Deferrimicrobia; order Deferrimicrobiales; family Deferrimicrobiaceae; genus CSP1-8. The sequence continues at coordinate 15,003 of CAYWOT010000024.1, read as the reverse complement.
CGAAGCGGCGGGGACGGACCGTCGGGAGGCGGCCGGGGTGGAAGAAGGCCGTCGTGGTGCTCCAGCAGGGGCACAAGATCGAATTCTTCGAAGGCGTCTGACGCGGACGGGCAAGGAGCCTACAAAGCCATGGGACTCAAGAAATTCAAGCCGACTTCCCCCGGCGTCCGGACCATGACGGTCCTCACGAACGACGAGCTGACGCCGAAAAAGCCGGAGCGGGCTCTCGTCGAGAAGAAGACGAATCGGGCGGGCCGGAACAACCAGGGGCGGATCACCTCCTGGCATCGCGGGGGACGACACAAGCGGAAATACCGGACGATCGATTTCCGCAGGACGAAGGTGGACATCCCGGCGCGGGTCGCGGCCATCGAGTACGATCCCAACCGTTCGGCGCGGATCGCGCTTCTGCACTATGCCGACGGGGAGAAGCGATACATCCTGTGCCCGGTCGGGCTCGCGGTCGGAGACACGGTGGTCGCCGGGAACGAGGCGGACATCAAGCCGGGGAACGCGCTCCCGATCCGACAGATCCCGGTCGGGACGATGGTCCACAACGTCGAGCTCAAGGTCGGCAAGGGCGGGCAGCTCGCGCGCGCGGCCGGCAGCGTCGTCCAGATCCTGGCGAAGGAAGGGCGGTACGCCCATCTGCGCCTCGGATCGGGCGAGGTGCGGCTCGTGTCCGTCGACTGCAAGGCCACCGTCGGGCAGGTGGGAAACCTGGAGCACGAGAAGGTTTCGCTGGGCAAGGCGGGCCGGACACGCTGGCTCGGGCGCCGGCCGACGGTCCGGGGCGTGGCGATGAACCCTGTCGATCATCCGCTCGGCGGGGGCGAGGGAAAGGCGTCCGGCGGGCGGCATCCCTGCACGCCGTGGGGAAAGCCGACCAAGGGGCACAAGACGCGGAAGAACAAGTCTTCCGACCCGTACATCGTCAAGCGTCGGAAATAAGGGAAACGAGGTGTAATCCGTGTCGCGATCGATCAAAAAGGGACCGTACGTGGAGGAAGGCCTGGCGAGGAAAGTGCGGCGGGCGCTGGCGCAGAGCGACCGGAAGGTCATCAAGACCTGGTCCCGGCGTTCCACCATCACGCCCGACATGGTAGGCTTCACGTTCGCCGTGCACAACGGGCGGAAGTTCATGCCGGTCTTCGTCACGGAAAACATGGTGGGGCACAAGTTCGGCGAGTTTTCGCCGACGCGCACCTTTCACGGCCATTCGGGCGACCGGAAGGCCCGGGTGAAGAAGTAGGGCGCCGAGGGAGACGATCACGATGGAAGCGAGAGCCACAGTGAGGTTCCTGCGCGTTTCGCCGAGGAAGGCGCGGCTCGTGGTGGACCTGATCCGGGGAAAAAGCGTTTCCGACGCCCAGGCGGTCCTCGCGCTGGCGAACAAGGCCTGCGCGCGGACGGTGCGCAAACTGCTCGACTCCGCCGTGGCGAACGCGGCCCAGACCGGCGTGATCGACACGAACATTCTCTTCGTCAAGAGGGCGTGCGTGGACGGGGGCGCCTCCATGAAGAGGTTCCGGCCCGCGCCGATGGGCCGGGCGCACCCCTACCGGAGACGGTCCAGCCACATCACGATCGTGGTCGACGAGAAGTGACCGTACGCTAACGACTCGAAGGGAGGCGGCTTTTGGGACAGAAGGTGCATCCGCTGGGGTTTCGGCTGGGGGTGATCAAGGACTGGCGGTCCCGGTGGTACTCGGAAAAGGAGTACGGCGCGAACCTCCAGGAGGATCTGCGCATACGGGACTACGTCAAGAAGCGGCTGACCCACGCCGGGGTGTCGGCGGTGGAGATCGAACGGAAGGCCAACCGCATCCACATCATCATCCATACGGCGAGACCCGGCATCGTCATCGGCAAGAAAGGCGCGGAGATCGAAAATCTCAAGAAGGACCTCCAGAAGTTCGCCCGGAAGGAAGTCTCGATCACGATCCAGGAGATCCGGCGCCCGGAGACCGATGCCCAGCTCACCGCAGAGAACGTGGCGATGCAGCTCGAGCGGCGGATCGCGTTCCGCCGCGCGATGAAAAAAACGGTCCTTTCGTCCATGAAGCTCGGCGCGAAGGGGATCAAGATCCACGTGGCGGGCCGGCTGGGGGGCGCGGAGATGGCGCGTTCCGAGTGGTACCGCGAGGGCCGGGTTCCGCTCCATACGCTGCGCGCGGATATCGAGTACGGCTTCGCCGAGGCCAAGACGACCTACGGCAAGATCGGGGTCAAGGTGTGGATCTACAAGGGAGAGGTGCTGCCGGTCTCGTCCCAGGAACCCCGGAGCGAATAGGAGAGGCTTAAGGAGATGCTGGCACCGAAACGGATACGGTACCGCAAGACGCAGAAGGGACGGAGGCGGGGAGCGGCCCAGGCGGGAACCAGCCTCAACTTCGGGGACTACGGGGTGAAGGCGACGACCGCCGCCTGGATCACCGCGCGCCAGATCGAGGCCGCCCGCGTCGCGATGACGAGGTTCGTCAAGCGGGGGGGGAAGATCTGGATCCGGATCTTTCCCGACAAGCCGGTGACGAAAAAGCCCGCCGAGACGCGGATGGGCAAGGGAAAGGGCGCGCCCGAGGAATGGGTGTGCGTCGTGCGCCCCGGCCTGGTCCTCTACGAGATCGAGGGTGTGGACGAGGCGACCGCCCGGGAGGCATTCCGGCTGGCGGGCCACAAGCTTCCCGTGCACACGAAGTTCCTCGCGAGAGAGGGGTGACCCGGCATGAAGAAGAGGGAGATGCAGGACCTCGCCGTCGAGGAGCTGCGCCACCAGGAGACGGAGATGCGGGAGGAGATCTTCCGGCTCCGGATGAAGCGCTCGGCTTCCTCCCTGGACGACAAGATGCTGATTCGAAACCGGCGGAAGGACTTGGCGCGCATCCTGACCTTCCTCCGGCAGAAGGAGCGAGGAGGGACGCGGTAGCATGGCGACGGAACCGGAGAAGGGACGTGGGATCCGCAAACGGAAGGTCGGCGTGGTCTTGAGCGACCGGATGGACAAGACGGTCGTCGTGCGGGTGGAACGGCTCGTGGAGCACCCGATCTACAAGAAATACACGAAACGGCGGACCACCTACAAGGCGCACGACGAACGGAACGAGTACCGGACCGGCGACACGGTGGAGATCGTGGAGACGCGGCCGCTGAGCAAGAACAAGTGCTGGCGGGTTTCCCGGCTCATCGAGAGGCCCGAAGTCCGCTAATCATTCGCGCGGAGACCTAAATGCCATGATTCAGATGCAGACCATGCTCGATGCGGCCGACAATTCGGGGGCGAAGCGTCTTTGCTGCATCAAGGTTCTCGGGGGAAGCAAGCGGAGATACGCCGGAGTGGGCGATATCATTGTCGTCAGCGTGAAGGAGGCGATCCCCCACGGGAAGGTGAAGAAGGGCGATGTCTACAAGGCGGTGGTGGTGCGCACCGTCAAGGAGATCGGCCGGCCCGACGGGAGCTTTCTCCGCTTTGACCAGAATTCGGCCGTTCTCATCAATCCGCAGGGGGAGCCGGTGGGGACGCGGATCTTCGGGCCCGTCGCCCGGGAACTCCGGGCCAGGAAGTTCATGAAGATCATCTCGCTGGCGCCGGAAGTCCTGTAGGGGGAGGAAGAGGGATGTCGGAAGCGACCCTGCACATCCGCAGGAACGATATCGTCAAGGTCATGGCGGGCCGGGAAAAGGGGAAGGTCGGCAAGGTCCTCAGGGTGGACCGCGAGGCGGGCAGCGTGATCGTGGAAAAGATCAACATGGTGAAGCGCCACGCCAAGCCCGGGAATACGAATCCGCAGGGCGGGATCATCGAAAAGGAGGCGCCGCTGGCGTACTCCAACGTGATGATCATGTGCGACAAGTGCAACCGGCCGACGCGGGTCTCCATGGTGGTGGAGGAGTCCGGCGAGCGGTACCGTGCGTGCAAGCGCTGCGGCGACGTCCTCGAGGTCAAGAAGAAATAAGGGAGGGTCGCCGCGATCCTGGACGGAAGCGGCGGACCGGGGTGACGGGGATGGCGAGACTGTTCGAGCATTACAAGGGCGAAGTCGTGCCGAGGATGAAGGAGAAGTTCCGGTACCGGAACGCGATGCAGGTCCCCAGGCTGGAGAAGGTGGTCGTCAACATGGGCCTGGGGGAGGCCATCGACAACGTCAAGGCCCTCGATGCGGCGGTGGAGGAGCTCGGGCTTATCACGGGCCAGAAGGCCGTGGTGACCAAGGCCCGGAAGAGCATCTCGAACTTCAAGCTGCGGGCGGGGGTGCCGATCGGCGCAAAGGTCACGCTGCGCAGGGACCGGATGTACTTCTTCCTCGACAAGTTCATGGGGGTGGCGCTCCCGCGGGTCCGCGACTTCAAAGGGGTGTCGCCGAAGGGATTCGACGGCAGGGGAAATTACACGATCGGCGTAAGGGAGCAGATCATTTTTCCCGAGATCAATTACGACAAGATCGACAAGATTCGCGGAATGAACATCACGATCGTCACGACGGCCCGCAGCGACGAAGAGGGGCTCGAGCTTCTTCGCCTCCTCGGGATGCCGTTCCGGGCCTGATCTTTCGAGGAGGGCTTTCAGGGTTGGCAAAAAAATCGATCATCGCCAAGTCGTCGAGGACGCCGAAGTTTCGCGTCCGGAAGTACAACCGTTGCCCGCGTTGCGGAAGGCCGAGGGCCTTTTACCGCAAGTTCCAGCTTTGCCGGATCTGCCTCCGCGAGCTGGCCCACCGGGGCGAACTTCCCGGCGTCGTCAAGGCGAGTTGGTAGGAGCGACGCGATGGCCATCAACGACCACATCTCGAATTTGCTCGCACGGCTGCGGAACGCCCAGACGGCGAGGTTCGACCAGATGGAGCTTCCTTCGACGCGGGTCCTCGAAAGCATCGCCGCGATCCTCAAGGAAGAGGGGTTCGTGAAGAATTACCGCGTCCTGCCCGACCCGAAGCAGGCGACGCTTCGGATCTACCTCCGCAACGACCCGGCGGCGGGCTATGCGATCAAGGGGATGAAGCGGCGGAGCCGGCCCGGCCGGCGCGTGTACGTCGGGAAGGACGAGATTCCGACGGTGAAGAACGGATTCGGAGTCGCCATCCTGTCGACCTCCCGCGGGGTGATGACCGGAGAGAAGGCGAAGAAGCTCGCGATCGGCGGGGAACTGCTCTGCGAAGTCTGGTAAGGGGCCGCACGGGGCAAGAGGGGAGGAGAACCATGTCGAGAATCGGAAAAGTGCCGGTGGCGATCCCGGCCGGAGTGACCGTCGAGGTCAAGGACGGTGTTCTCTCCGTGACCGGGGAAAAGGGGACGCTTACCCGGCGGGTTCCGGGCGCGATCGAGGTTGCGGTCGGGGACGGGCAGGCGGTCGTGTCCCTCCGTCCGGGAGCGAATTCCGCGGGGAACCTGTACGGGCTGTATCGGACGCTGCTGGCGAACATGGTAAAGGGAGTGTCCGAAGGTTTCACGAAGACGCTCGAGATCGTCGGCGTCGGGTACAAAGCGGAAGTGAAGCAGGATGCGCTTCAGATGGCGCTCGGCTATTCCCATCCCGTGATCTTCCCCCTTCCGCAGGGGATCCGCGCCGAAGTCGAGACGAATACCGTGATCAAGGTGTCCGGAGCGGACAAGGAACTCGTGGGTCTTACGGCGGCGAGGATCCGCTCGCTCCGGCGTCCGGACGTATACAAGCAGAAGGGAATCCGCTACCGGGGCGAGCGTCTCTTGAAGAAGGTCGGAAAGGCCGCGGGGAAGTAGGCGGACCGGAAAACCACCTGACGAAAGTCTAGGACGAAGCCATGGGCCAGAAGAACAGACGGGAAGTCGCTCGGCAGAACAGAAAGCGGAGAATCCGGAAGAAGCTGTTCGGGACGGAACAGCGCCCCCGGCTCTCCGTCTTCCGAAGCGCGAAACACATCTACGCGCAGATCGTCGTGGACGCCACCGGATCCACGATTCTCGCCGCTTCTACGCTCAGCCCGGAGATCCGCGGCGAGATCGGCGACCTCAAGAAGAGCGATGCGGCCAAGAAGGTAGGGGAGTGGCTCGGGAAGAAGGCCGCCGAGAAGAACATCCGGAAGGTCCTGTTCGACCGGAACGGGTTCCTGTACCACGGGCGCGTCAAGGCCCTCGCCGAAGGCGCCCGGGAATCCGGGCTGGAATTTTAAGGGGCGTTTTCGCAGCGCGAACAGACAGGGAGGGTCGTTTGAAGAGAGTCAATCCTGAAGGTCTGGACCTGAAAGATCGGGTGATCCACATCAGCCGCGTCGCCAAGGTGGTCAAGGGGGGGCGCCGGTTCTCCTTCAGCGCGGTCGTCGTGGTCGGCGACGGGGGCGGGCACGTCGGGACGGGCCTCGGCAAGGCCAACGAGGTGCCCGAGGCCATCCGGAAGGCCGTGCAGAACGCCAAGCGGATGCTTCTCCAGGTGCCGGTGATCAACGGGACGATCCCGTTCGAGGTGGTCGGGCGCTTCGGAGCGAGCCACGTCATCATGCGGCCCGCCTCCCCCGGAACGGGGGTCATCGCGGGGAGCGGGGTGCGCGCCGTGATCGAGGCGGCGGGGATCGCGAACATTCTCACCAAGTCGATCGGGAGCAACAATCCGCACAATCTCGTGAAGGCGGCGATGGACGGACTCTCCCAGTTGCGGCTGCCGGAACAGATCCAGGCCGGCCGCGGCCGGAAGGAAGACGAGGCGTCGGCATGAGCGGCGAACTCCGCATCACCTTGGTCCGGGGCTTAAGCGGGCGCACGGACCGCGTACGGCGGATCGTGAAGGGGCTCGGTCTCACGCGCGTCAACCGCACGGTGACGAGGAAGAACACCCCCGAGATCCGCGGAATGGTGGAAAAAGTCAAGCATCTCCTCCATGTGGAGGAATCGGGAGAGGCGGAATGAAGATCAGCGATCTACGGCCGGCCCGGGGCGCGAAGCGGAGGCCGAAGCGCGTCGGACGCGGCAAGGGCTCCGGACTGGGCAGAACTTCGGGGCGCGGCGAGAAGGGGCTTCGCGCGCGAAGCGGCGGCGGCACGCCTCCCGGCTACGAAGGCGGGCAGATGCCGATGCAGCGGAGGATTCCGAAGCGGGGCTTCCGCAACCCGTTCCGGAAGGAATACGCCGTCGTCAACGTGCGGGACCTGAACCGGTTCGAGGCGGGGGCCGTGGTCGACGGCGACGCCCTGCGGGCGGCGGGCGTCGTCAAGAATGTCCGCGACGGCATCAAGCTGCTCGGGTACGGCGACCTGACCCGGGCGCTGACGGTCAAGGTCGACAGGGCAAGCCGGGAAGCCGTCCGGAAAGTCGCGGAGGCGGGCGGAACCGTCGAGGTGTCGGCCCCTTGCTGAACGCATTCCAGAGCATCACCAAGGTTCCCGAGCTCAAGCGTCGGCTTCTCGTAACGGCGGCCTTGCTCGTCGTCTATCGGATCGGGATCTACATCCCGACGCCGGGAATCGACACGCAGGCGCTGTCGTCCCTGTTCGCCGCGCAGTCGGGAACGCTGTTCGGGCTGATCGACATGTTCTCCGGAGGGGCCGTCAGCCGCTTTTCGATCTTCACGCTCGGGATCATGCCGTACATCAGCGCGTCGATCATCCTTCAGCTCCTGACGGTGGTCATTCCCCAGCTGGAGAAGCTTTCGAAAGAGGGCGAGCTCGGTCAGCGCAAGATCACCCAGTACACGCGATACGGCACGATCCTGCTTTCGCTCGTCCAGTCGCTGGGAATCGCGGTGGGAATCGAAAACGTGGCGGGCCCCGGGGCGGCGGGCTCCGTCGTCTATCATCCCGGGTGGGCATTCCGCCTCATGACGGTCCTCACGTTGACGTCGGGCACCGCGTTTCTCATGTGGCTGGGGGAACAGATCACGGAGCGGGGAATCGGAAACGGCATCTCCCTGATCATCTTCGCCGGCATCGTCGCCCGGTTCCCGAGCGGCCTCGTCCGGACCTTCACGCTGATCCGGACCGGCGAGATGGGGCTGTTCGTCGGCCTGGTCCTTCTGGTCATCATGGTGTCGGTCGTGGCCATCATCATCTACTTCGAGCGGGCGCACCGGCGGATCCCCGTGCAGTACGCCCGCCGGATCGTGGGACGGCGGGTGTACGGGGGGCAGAGCACCCACCTTCCGCTGAAGGTCAATACCGCCGGCGTGATTCCGCCGATCTTCGCGTCGTCGATCCTGCTGTTCCCGGCCACCCTCACGAACTTCATCAAGCTCCCCGTCACGGAGATGATTTCGCGCGCGCTGACGCCGGGGAACCTCACGTACGAGCTCCTGTACGTGGCGCTCATCATCTTCTTCTGTTATTTCTACACGGCGGTGACCTTCAACCCGGTCGACGTCGCGGACAACATGAAGAAATACGGCGGTTTCGTTCCCGGAATCCGGCCCGGCAAGAAGACCGCGGAATACATCGACCGCATTCTGACCCGGATCACGCTCGGCGGCGCCCTGTACGTTTCCGCGGTCTGCGTCCTGCCGAGCATCCTCATCACCCGCTTCAACGTGCCGTTCTACTTCGGCGGGACCGGCTTGCTGATCGTCGTCGGCGTCGCCATGGATACGATCCAGCAGATCGAGTCGCACCTGATCACGCGGCACTACGAAGGGTTCCTCAAGAAGGGGCAGGTGAAGGGGAGGAGGAGCTAGGCGATGAAGGGGATCATCCTGCTGGGCGCACCGGGGTCGGGCAAGGGCACGCAGGCGAAGAAGCTCTCGGCCGCCTTCGGCATCCCCCAGATCTCGACGGGCGACATGCTGCGGGAGGCCGTGAAACGGGGGACGGAGCTGGGACGGCAGGCCAAGCGCTTCATGGACGAGGGGGGACTGGTTCCGGACGACGTCGTGATCGGGATCGTCAAGGACCGTCTCGGAGAGGCCGACTGCGGGGCGGGGTTCATCCTGGACGGATTTCCCCGGACGATTCCGCAGGCGCAGGCGCTTGACCGCGTCGCGGGGGAGCTCGGCAAGGAGATCACCGCGGTGGTCTCGCTGGAAGTGAAGGAAGGAGAGCTCATGGAGCGGCTGGGCGGGCGGCGCACGTGCTCGGCCTGCGGCGCCATGTACCATGTCCGGTTCCATCCCCCGAAGGCGGCGGGGAGGTGCGACCAGTGCGGGGGCGAGCTGCTGCAGCGGGACGACGACAGGGAGGAGACCATCCGGGCGCGGCTCGTCCAGTACCGGCGGTCGACGGAGCCGCTGATCGACTATTACCGGGAAGCTGGAACGCTGCGCTCCGTGGCGGCTTCGGGAGACATCGACGCCATTTTCGCCGAGATTTCCCGGATTCTGACGTAAGAGATGATCATCATCAAGTCGCCTCCGGAAGTCGAGGCGATGCGGCGCGCGGGCGCCCTGGTCGGACGGTTCTTTGAAGAGATACGGCGGCATGTGAAGCCCGGAGTCACGACGCTCGAGCTCGAGGAGCGGACGGAGGAATACGTGGCGAAACAGGGGGTGCGGGGGGCGTTCAAGGGGTACCACGGCTACCCGGCCAACCTGTGCACCTCCATCAACGAGGAGGTCGTCCACGGGATCCCGGCGGCGGGCCGGGTCCTGCGCGACGGCGACATCGTGAGCATCGATTTCGGCGTCGTGCGGGACGGTTTCTACGGGGACGCGGCGAGAACCTTCCCCGTGGGGACGGTCTCCGCAGCGTCCGGAAAGCTGCTGGAGACGACCGAACGGGCGCTCGGGAAGGCCGTGGATGTCGCGATGCCGGGAAACCGGCTCGGGGACATCGCCAGTGCCGTTCAGACCGAGGCAGAGGGCGCGGGGTTCTCCGTCGTTCGGAATTTCGTGGGGCACGGGATCGGCAGGTCGCTGCACGAGGAACCTCAGGTCCCCAACTTCGGAGTGGCGGGCACCGGGCCGAAACTGACGTCGGGGATGGTCCTGGCCATCGAGCCGATGGTGAACGAGGGCGGATACGGAGTCGAGGTCCTCGCGGACGGATGGACGGTGGTGACGAGCGACGGGAAGCGGTCCGCGCACTTCGAGCACATGGTCGCGATCACGGAGGCGGGAAACCGGATCCTGAGCCTCCCGTAAGCGGTCCGGGAACGGAGACAGGGAGCATATGCCGAAGGAAGAAGCGATCGAGGTCGAGGGAACGGTCATCGAGCCGCTCCCGAACGCGATGTTCCGGGTGGAGCTGGACAACAAGATGAAGGTGCTGGCCCACATCTCGGGCAAGATGCGGATGCACTTCATCCGGATCCTGCCGGGCGATCGCGTGACGGTGCAGCTGACTCCCTACGACCTGACGCGGGGCAGAATCGTATACAGGACGAAGTAGGAGACACGCGATGAAAGTCAGACCGTCGGTCAGAAAGATTTGCGCGAAATGCAAGATCATTCGCCGGAAGGGCGTCGTCCGCGTCCTTTGCGAAAACCCGAAGCATAAGCAGCGCCAGGGCTAGGACGGGATTCTTACGAGTAGGCGCGAGCGGAGAGGAGGAGCGGTTGGCACGGATAGCAGGAGTCGACATTCCGAAGACCAAGAAGATCGGGACGGCCCTGACCTACATTTTCGGGATCGGCCCGACGTCGGCGCGACGAATCCTGGAGGAGGCGAGGGTCTCCGCCGATGTGCGGACGAACACTCTTACGGAGGACCAGGTCGCCCGCATCCGCGATGTGATCGACGCCCATTTCCACGTGGAGGGAGACCTGCGCAAGGAAGTCTCGATGAACATCAAGCGCCTGATGGACCTGGGATCGTATCGGGGTCTGCGGCATCGCAAGGGCCTGCCGGCGCGAGGGCAGCGCACGCACACCAATGCCCGCACGAGGAAGGGGCCCCGGAAGGGCGCCGTGGCCCGGAAGAAGGAACCGACGAAAAAATAGGAACGACGGCATATCATTCCCCCCGGAACGCGGGGTTTCGGAGGCACGATGGCAACGCCCAGGAAGAAGGGAAAGAAGCGGGTGCGCAAGAACGTCCCCGTCGGTGTGGCGCACATCAAGGCGACGTTCAACAACACGATGATCACGATTACCGACCTTGACGGCAACGCGCTCGCCTGGTGCAGTTCGGGATCGAAGGGGTTCAAGGGATCCCGGAAGAGCACCCCGTTCGCCGCGACGGTCGCGGCGGAGGAGGTGGCCAAGAAGGCCATGGAATACGGGGTCCAGTCCCTCACGGTGTACATCAAGGGACCGGGCTCCGGGCGGGAGGCGGCCCTGCGCACGCTCCAGGCGGCGGGCCTCAAGATCAACTACATCCGCGACGTGACGCCCATTCCGCACAACGGGTGCCGCCCTCCGAAGCGGCGCAGGGTGTGAACGAAGCGAGCACGGAGGAACAGGAGGATCTTCTTTGGCCAGGTATCGAGAAGCGGTTTGCCGTCTTTGCCGGCGGGAGGGAACGGAGCTCTACCTGAAAGGGGACCGGTGCTTTACGGACAAGTGCGCGATCAAGCGCAGAGGCTATCCCCCCGGGCAGCACGGACAGCGCCGCCTGAAGAAATACAGCGACTACGGAGTGCAGCTCCGCGAGAAACAGAAGGCGCGGCGAATCTACGGCATCCTGGAGAAGCAGTTCCGGAACTACTTCGAGAAGGCCGACCGGATGAAGGGGAAGACGGGCGATAACCTGCTGATCCTCCTCGAGAGGCGCCTGGACAACGTCGTCTTCAAGCTCGGTTTCGCGGTGACGCGCCGCGAGAGCCGGCAGCTGGTCCGCCACGGTCATTTTCTCGTTGCGGGTCGGAGGGTCAACATTCCTTCCTATCTCGTGCGTCCCGGCGACGTGGTCGAGATGCGCGATCGAAGCAGGAAGATCCCCTCGATCAACGAGTCCCTGGACGCCGTGGTCCGGAAGGGCATTCCGCAATGGCTCGATCTCCAGCGGGAACAGTACCGGGGAGACGTCAAGGCGCTTCCCACGCGGGCCGACATCACCGAGCCCATCCAGGAGCAACTCATCGTCGAACTGTATTCGAAGTAGACCCTCCGGGTAGGAGAAGGAGGTAGTATGTTCCAGCGAAATTGGAAGCAGATGATCCGGCCCCGCCGCATCGACGTGGCAACCGATACCGCGACCGGGTTTTACGGAAAGTTCACGGCCGAGCCGCTCGAGCGCGGCTTCGGAACAACGCTCGGAAACGCGCTGCGAAGGGTTCTTCTGTCTTCGCTGCAGGGAGCGGCGATCACGTCGGTGCGGGTCGAAGGAGTGCAGCACGAGTACTCCACCCTGGTGGGGGTGGTCGAGGACGTCACCGACATCATCCTGAATCTGAAGGAGATCCGGCTCCGGATGCATTCGCCGGAGCCGCGGACAATCACCCTCGAGGCGAAGGGGCCGAAGCGCGTCGACGCCTCGCAGATCCAGACGGACCCGATGGTGGAAATCCTGAACCGGGACCACCACCTTGCGGAGCTGTCGGAGAACGCCACGCTGAAGATGGAGATGACGGTCCGGATGGGAAAGGGGTACGTCCCCGCGGAGCGGAACCTGGAGGAGGGCGCCCCGATCGGAACGATCCCGATCGACGCCATCTTCTCGCCCGTCAAGAAGGTGAATTTCACGGTGACGAACGCCCGTGTCGGGCAGCAGACCGACTACGATCGGCTCAACCTCGAAGTCTGGACGGACGGCGCGATTCTCCCGGCCGATGCGGTGGCGTACGCCGCCAAGATCCTCAAGGACCAGTTGACCGTGTTCATCAACTTCGACGAGGAGGTCGAGTCGCCGGAGGAGGCGGCAGTCTTCGAGGAGGGGGCGGTCAACGAGAACCTCTACAAGCCGGTGGAGGAGCTGGAGCTCTCGGTCAGGGCGTACAACTGCCTCAAGAACGCGGAGATCAAGTACATCGGCGAACTCGTGCAGCGGTCGGAGCAGGAGATGCTCAAGACGAAGAACTTCGGGAAGAAGAGTCTCAACGAGATCAAGGACGTCCTTCAGGAGATGGGGCTCTCTCTCGGGATGAAGGTCGAGGGGTTCACTCCGGAGCGGTTTACGCCTCCCCGGGAAGAAGACTGACGATATCCAAAAGAGGAAACGCGAGGACGAGCCATGCGTCACGGCATTGCCCACAGGAAGCTGGGCCGGAATCCCGGCCATCGGAAGGCCCTGCTCCGGAACATGATGAACGCGCTCGTGCGATCGGAGCGGATCGAGACCACGGTCGAAAAGGCCAAGGAGGTCCGGAGGCTGGCGGACCGCCTGATTACCCTGGGGAAGGCGGACACCACCCACGCGCGGCGGCGCGCGTTTTCCCTGCTGAGCGACAAGGCGAATACGGAAAAGGTGTTCTCGACCCTCGCGAAACGGTTTGTCGACCGGCAGGGCGGCTATACCCGCATCGTGCGGACCGGATACCGGGTCGGGGACGGATCGGACCTGGCGATCCTCGAATACCTTCCGGCCGAGGAGAAAAAGACCAAGGCCAAAAAGGGGAAGAAGAAGAAGGGAACGTCCGAGAAGCCGCCGGAAGGAAAGGCCAGGCCGGCCGCCGGAAAGCCGGCGGCGCGCCGAGGGAAGAAAGCGGGGGGCGGGGAGAAGGACGCCCCCAAACGGAAGGCGAAAGGGAAGCCGGAGGAACCCGCCGAGTGATGCGGGCGAAGAGGAAGGGGACGGAAAAGGGGGGCGGCCCGCCGGGCCGCCCCCCTTTTTTTTTAAGTCCGCGAAAAACGGTGCTTGACGCGCCGGGGAGATACCGGTAGGATGACTATGATATTGAATATCAAGATCAGGATCAACATCACCATCAACACGGAGTAGTTCGCCCCTTCTTGGAAACACTTCTGCAGAGGATCGACTCCGAGATCCTGGCGATCGGCGGAAAGCGGAGCCGGAGTCGGGCCCGCGTGATCGAGGTGTTCTTTTCGACGCGCCGGCACGTCACGGTCGAAGAGCTCACCCGCGCGGTGCGCGGGCAGGCGCGATCCATCGGGAGCGCGACGGTCTACCGCACGCTGAAGCTCCTGGCTCGGCTGGGGTACGCCAAGGAGCTCGATTTCGGAGACGGCGTGACGAGGTACGAGAACAACCTCGTGGCGCACCACGACCATCTGGTGTGCCGGCGGTGCGGGCGCGTCTCGGAGTTCGAGGAACCGCGGATCGAGGCCCTCCAGGAGCAGGTGGCCCGCAGACACGGGTTTTCGCCCACCATGCATCGCCTGGACATCTACGGCTACTGCCGCCGGTGTGCGCCGAGGGCGGGGAAGGACCGCCAGTCGTGAGGTGCTGCGGAACGGACACTCCGGCGGTGGGGGCGAACGCTTCGGCGAAGGTCGTCCTGGTCGGGAATCCGAACGTCGGCAAGAGCGTGGTCTTCGGGCAGCTGACGGGGAGGTACGTCACCGTCTCCAACTACCCCGGGACCACGGTGGAAGTGTCTCGGGGCCACGCTCGCGGGGGGGGGAGAACGTGGGAGGTCATCGATACCCCGGGAGTCTATTCGCTGCTTCCGATGTCCGAGGACGAGAGGGTGACGCGCGATATCCTGATGCAGGAGCCCGGGGCGCGCGTCCTGCAGGTATGCGACGCGAAGAACATGCGGCGGTCGCTCCTGATCACGATCCAGCTCGCGGAAATGGGCGTTCCCCTGGTGCTCGCCGTGAATATGGCCGACGAAGCCCGGAACCGGGGGGTCATGCCCAAGATCGAGGGCCTCGAGAGCCGGTTCGGGGTTCCGGCGGTTCCGACGGTGGCGGTTCGCAAGAAAGGGATCGATCGGCTCGTCCCGCTTCTGGAAACCGCGGGGCCCTCCTCGCTGCGCGTGGACTACGACGGACCGATGGAGCGCGCGATCGCGCGGATGGAGTCGCTCTTGCCGGAGGCGGTGCCGATCGGCGGGCGGGCCCTCGCCGTCATGCTTCTGTGCGGGGACGATTCGCTCTCTCCGTGGCTCGCCGAGAACGTGGGCCCGGAAAAGATCCGCGAGATGAACGAGGTCCGGAACCGCCTGCTCGAGGAGAACGGGGAGGACATCGCGTACCGGGTCAACCAGGCCAGGCTCTGCTGGATCGATGCGTTCTTGGCGCAGCTCGGAGAGGAGCCGTCCGGCGCGAACGGAAGG
>CAYWOT010000023.1:0-16153 GCA_964459975.1 uncultured bacterium | reverse complement strand
CCCCTTGGGCGGGGGCGTGTCTGACGAAGCGGAGGCACGGAGGCCGGGAGCGAGGAATGACCCGCAGCCGCACCGAGCCATGGACGGCGAGGAAGGCGTCCCCGCGCAAGGGGTGGTGCGAGCGAGTTGGGGCGGCAAGACGCCGTCGGCCGGGAAGGCGTCCGTTTCCCCGCCGGGCTGTTCTCTTCATTCCGACTCGGGAGTGTCCCCCGTGTCGTAGAGGCGGCGGAAGGCCGACGCCTTGATGACGGCGATGATTTCCCGTCCCGGCTCCAGGCCGAGCTCCCGGGCGGACTCGCTGACGATCTGGGAGACCAGTCGCCGGCCGTCGCACTCCAGTTCGACGCCGACCCGGTTGCCGGCGCCGAACAGCCCCGTCACCCGGCAGCGCAGCAGGTTGCGGGCGCTGGTCGCTTCGGGATGACGCTTGAACAGGGTGATGTCTTTCGACGAGAGCTCGAACATCCCCGCGGCCCCTTCGCCGTCGGCGCCCGGGATGATCTCCCGGTCCCCCCATCGATAGACGTACAGGCCGTGACGCCGGCGCGGATCCCGCAGCTCCAGCAGGTTGACGTAGCCTTCCCGGCTGCGTCCCATGCGCTCCAGGGCGAGCGCGTCGGCGGTGGTCTGCGCCCGTAAGCTCCCGCGCTCCAGTTCGAGGACCTGGTCCGTCATCAGCCGCATTTCGTGGAGCGAGTGGCTGATGAAGAGCAGGGGGATGTCGAACTCGGCGAAGACCCGCTTCAGGTAGGGGATGATCTGGTACTTGAGCTCCTCGTCCAGGCCCGTGAGCGGCTCGTCCAACAGGATCAGCCGCGGGCAGGACAGGACCGTGCGGCCCAGCGCCACCCGCTGGCGTTCGCCGCCGGAGAGGCTGCCCACCCCGCGGTCGAGCAGCGGCCCGAGCTCCAGCACCTCGATCAGGTCGTCGGGGTCGATCCTGCGCTCCTGCCGGGGAATGCGCCTGTACCCGAAGAGGAGGTTGCGCCGCACGCCCATGTGGGGAAAGAGATGAGCGTGCTGGAAGACCACGCCGACGCGGCGTTCCTCCGGCGCCCGGTCGATCCCGGCGCCGTCGTCGAACAGGGCGCAGCCGTCGATGCGGATCGTTCCCCGGTGCGGCCTGAGCAGGCCCGCGAGCAGGTGCACCAGGGTCGACTTGCCGCTTCCCGACGGTCCGAACACGCCGATGCGGCGTCCCTCGACCGAGAACGCGACGGACAGGGTGAAGTCGCCCAGCGTCTTTGCAAGCGCGACGTCGAGCTTCATCGCCCGGCCGCCCGTCGTACGCGCCGCACGAGCCCCTCGTTGAGCACCAGCACGGCGAGTGCCAGGACGATGGAGACCAGGCACAAGCCCAAGGCCATGCGGTCGCCGCCCGGCGTGCTGGTGTAGTCGTAGATCGCCAGCGGAATCGTCTGGGTCACCCCCGGGATGTTGCCGGCGATGACAATGGTCGCGCCGAACTCGCCCAGGCTGCGGGCGAACATCAGCGACGCGCCGGCCAGCGCGGCCCGCGCCGACAACGGCACGATGATGCTGAACAGGGTGTCGTACCAGCGGGCGCCCAGGGTGCGCGAGGCCTGGATCAGCCTCTCGTCGATCTGCTCCATGCCGATTCGGATCGAGCGGACCAGCAGCGGGAAACCGACCACGATCGAGGCCAGCACGGCCGCCTTCCAGGTGAAGACGATGCGGATGCCCAGGGCGTCCAGCAGTCCGCCGAGCCACCCCCGGCTCCCCAGCAGCAGGAGCAGCAGGTACCCCACGACCACGGGGGGGAGCACCAGCGGCAGGTTGACGATTCCGTCGAACAGGGCCTTGCCCCGCGGCGGCCGGAACACCAGCAGATAGGCGACGGCGAACCCGAAGGGAAGCGACAGCACCGTGGCGGTCGCCGCCACGCGCGCGGAGAGGGCGATCGCCTGCCAGTCGGCCGGAGAGAACTCAAGCATCGCGGCCGCCCCCCGTTTTTCGGATTCGCCCGGTCATTTCACCACGAACCCGTGCCGTTTCAGGACGTCCCGCGCCTCGGGAGAGCCGAGGAAGCCGAAAAAGGCGACCGCTTCGGGGTTCGCGCATCCTTCGACCGTGAGTCCCGCCGGATAGGTCACCTCGTCGTAGAGGTTCCGGGGAACCGAAAGCAGGATGACGGCGTGTTTTGCGAGCAGCGCATCGGACCGGTACACGAACGCCCCGTCCGTCTCGCCGCGGTCCGCGTAGACCAGGGCCTGGCGCACGTCCTTCGCCATGACCAGTTTTTCCCGGACCCGATCGTACAGACCGGCGGCCGTAAGGGCCTGCCGGGCGTATTGGCCCGCCGGGACGCTCCGGGGGCTGCCGACGGCGATGTGCGATAGGTTGGCGACGTCCTCGAGGGAGGAAACGGCGAGGCCCCTGTTCCCGACGAACACCAGGGTATTGTAGGCGACGGTGCGGACCCGTTCGCCGGGAACGCGCTTTTGGTCGACCAGGTACCGCATCCATTCGGGATTGGCGGAGAGGAAGATGTCCGTCGGCGCCCCCCGGGCGATCTGCTTGGCCAAGGCGCCGGACGACGCGAAATTGGGCAGCACGTGGACCCCTTTGACGTGGCTCTCGTAGACGGCTACGAGGTTCCGGACCGCGTCGGTCATGCTCGCCGCCGCCGAGACGCGGACATCGCCCGCGATGGCGGCCGTCGCCGAAACAAGGGAGAAGATCAGGACGAACGTGATGGTACGCAAGGCGGTTTTCCTTTCCCGTTCCGAAAAGTGCGGACACCGTCGTGGGGCCTCGCGGGCCGGGGCGGGTGGTGCCGGCCCGATTACGCGGATTGTCCGTTGACGACGGCAGGATCATGTCATATGGTCATGATCATGTCAAAAGAAAATCCCGTCCTGCAGAATTCCGTCCGCCGGATGCGGGAGGAACGCGGCTGGTCCCAGCAGGGGCTGGCCGAGCGGTCCGGTCTGTCGCGCACCGGGATCGGTGCGATCGAGGCGGGCCGTCTGGTTCCGTCCACCGCCGCGGCGCTTGCGCTGGCCGCCGCCTTGGGATGCCGGGTCGAGGACCTGTTCTCCCTGATGGGCACGGAGTCTTCCGAATGGGCATGGCCGCCCTCCCGGCAGCCCTGCCGGTATTGGCGCGCACGGGTCGGCGCCCGCCGCCTGCTTTATCCGGTCGAGGCGAGTCCGCTCGGCACGGTCCCCCACGACGGGGTGTGGCGCGACGGCCGGCTGCACGATCATCTTTCCTCCGATCCGGCGCGCACGCTGGTGGTGGCCGGCTGCGATCCGGCCGCGGGACTCCTCGCCGGCGAATATGCCCGACAGACGCCCTTCCGCATGCTGGTGCTTTCCCGGAGCAGTCGAGCCGCGCTGGAGATGCTCGCCACCGGACTCGTTCACGCCGCCGGATCCCACCTCGCCGGCAACCGGGGCGCTGCCGCGGGGATCGTGGGAGGCGACTTTCACCTCCTGCGGATCGCCGACTGGGAGGAGGGGCTGGCGCTCGCGCCGGGGCTGGCGGCGGGGGGCATCGGCTCCATCCTGAAATCGGACCTTCGCTGGATCGGCCGGGAGCCCGGATCGGGAGCCCGCCAGGTTCTCGATGAACTGTCCGGCGGGAGGATCGTCCCGGCGCATCTCGCCCGCGACCATCGCGGCGTCGCGCAGTCGATCCGCAGCCGCCTTGCCCAGGTGGGCGTTTCGGTGCGTCTGGCGTGCGAGGAGGAAGGGCTCGATTTTCTCGCCGTGCGCCGGGAGGCCTACGACCTGTGTTTCCTCGACTCGTCTCTGGGGGATCTCCGCGTCCGGGCGCTGATCGCGGTCGTCCGGTCTCCGGGGTACCGCCGGATGCTCACGGAGCTGCCCGGGTACGACACCCGGATGACGGGCGAGCTGGAAACCGTACAGGGTGGTTGAACGCGCGACACCGGGGACATTCCCATCGGGGACGTTCCTGGCTGTTCGCTTTATTCCAACTCAGGAGCGTCCCCGCTCAGTGACTCAGGAGCGTCCCCGTCCACATGGAATCAGTCCTCGATGAACAGCTCGTATTCGTCGATCCGCATGAGCGGTTCCAGCTCCTCGGGGTCGGCGATCTCGATCTCGACGAGCCATCCCTTCCCGTACGGGTCGACGTTGATCAGGGAGGGGTCCTCCGCGACGCTTTCGTTGATGGCCCGGATCGTGCCGGAAAGAGGGGAAACCAGCTCCACGACGGTCTTCTGCGACTCGAGGTCTCCCATCGTCTCGCCCCGCTCGATATCCTTTCCCGTTTCGGGAAGCGTCACCGACAGGATCTCCCCGAGCTGCTCCTGGGCGTAGTCGGAGAGCCCGACGCGCGCAGCCTCCCCCAGTTCCAGGACCCAGAGATGGTCCTCGGAAAACCTCAGTCCGCTCTCGTCCGTCATAGGTCAGTTATAGGGACGGGCCCGGCCGATGTCAACTGAGACGGCGGTCTTTGTCACGGACCTTTTCCGAGGACGGCCAAGGCCGTCTCCACGCTGCCCAGCGGGGCACTCACCTGGTACCCGTTCACCCGCGAAGAGATCCGCTCGATGGTCTCCTGAGCGATCTCGATCCCGACGCGGTGCCCGTCGTCCTTGGTCCGGCAGCGCGCCATCCGGTCGAGAATCTCCCGGGGGACGACCACTCCGGGGACCTCGTTGTTCATGAACTCGGCGTTCTTGTAGCTGAGCAGCGGCCAGACTCCCGCGATGACCGGGATCCGCTGCGGATTGCGGTCGACCCGGTCCAGGAAGCGGAACAGGGCCTCCACGTCGAAGACCGGCTGGGTGATCGCGAACTCGGCGCCCGCGTCGATCTTGCGGAAAAATCGCTCGATCTCGCGTTCCCGGTCCACGGCGCAGGGGTTCGCGCCCACGCCGATGAAGATGCCGGTGGGCGGATCGATCGGGTTCCCGCCGATGTCGAAACCCCGGTTCAGGTTGGAGGCGACCTGGGTGAGCCCGATCGCGTCCACGTCGAAGACTCCCGTGGCCTGCGGGTAGTCGCCCACCTTGGGCGGATCCCCCGTGATGATCAGGAAATTCGCCAGGCCGGCCGCGTACCCCCCGAGGAGGTCGGACTGCATGCCGATGAGGTTGCGGTCCCGGCAGCAGTAGTGGAGGATCGGCTCGATTCCCACCTCTTTGAGGATCGTGATGGCCGTGATCATCGGGGAGACCCGGGCGCTGGCCCGCGGCCCGTCGGGGATGTTGATGGCGTCGATCCCCGCCTCGGCGCACCGACGCACTTTCCGGAGCATCCCCGACAGGTCGCTGGAGCGGGGCGGCACGATCTCCACGGACGTGACCCGCTCTCCCGCGTGGATCCGGCGGGCGAGCCTCGACTTCTCCGCCGCGGGGACGGCCGCGGCGACGACCTCCTGGCGGCCGACGGGCCGGACCGCGATGTGCGTCTTGACGCCGGAGAGCGACTTGACCGCCCGCCCGGCCGTGCGGATGTGCGCCGGGGTGGTCCCGCAGCATCCGCCGACTCCCCGCGCGCCCAACTCGATGTACTTCTTGGCGTACTCGGTGAAATACTCCGGGCTCGTGAGATAGAGCAGGCGTCCGCCGACGTCCCTCGGGAACCCGGCGTTGGGCATCACCACCATCGGCTTGGAAACCAGGGGCAGGACGGTCTGCAGCGCGTCGAAGACCCCGGCCGGTCCGGTTCCGCAGTTGATCCCGATGACGTCGACGTTGTCGTCGCCGTCCAGTGCCTGGGCCATGGCGCTGGCGGCGACCCCCGTGGCGGTCTCCCCCCGGTCCGTGAGGACGAACGACGCCAGCACCGGCGCGCCGAAGCGTTTGGCGGCCCGGGCGGCCAGCGCGAGCTCCTTCAAGTGGGTGAACGTCTCCAGAATCACCAGGTCCACGCCTTCCGCGGTCAGCGCCTCCATCTGCTCCGAGAAGACCTCTTCCACCTCGACCGCGTGCTCGTCCGGCATGATCTGGTCCGGACGGATGCACGGCCCCGCCGCGCCGGCGACGTAGACGGAGTCCCCGGCGATCTCCCGCGCGATGCGCACCGCGTGCCGGTTGATGTCTACGACCTTCTCCGAGAGACCGTACGGTCGAAGGGCGATGCGGTTGGCCCCGAAGGTGTTCGTTTCGATCACCTCGGCCCCGGCCTCCACGTACTCGCGGTGGATCTGCCCGATGAGCTTGGGGTTGGTCAGGGAGAGCTCGTCGAAGCAAGTGTTGATGAACACCCCGCGATCGTAGATCATCGTCCCCATCGCGCCGTCGAAGACCAGCGGGGACCGCTTCATCCTCTGCAGTATGTCTTCCACCGGCTACTCCAGTTCGTCGAATGCGGACCGGGGCGAGTAGCACATGGGGCACACCCACTCCTCCGGAAGGGCCTCGAAGGCCGTACCGGGAGGGATGTCCCCCAGCGGGTCGCCCGCCGCAGGATCGTAAACGTAACCGCAGGTCGTGCAGATGTGCCGCTTCACCGGCCTCTCCCCCCGTGCCCCTACACGGCGAAATACTTCGCCTGCGGATGATGCACGACGATGGCCGAGGTGGTCTGCTCGGGAACCATCTCCATGGTCTCGGTCAGCGATACGCCGATCTCCCCGGGTCGAAGCAACTCGAACACCGGCCGGTGGGCGGCGAGGTCGGGGCAGGAGGGATAGCCGAATCCGTAGCGCGACCCCTGGTACTCCTGGGCGACGTACCCCCCCGGCCCCGCCGGTTTGCGCCCCGCGATGCCGAGCTCCTGCCGCATCACCTCGTGCCAGTACTCCGCCAGGGCGTCGGTGAGCTCGACGCCCAGCCCGTGCAGCAGGAGGTAGTCGTGGTACCGGTCCGCTCCGAACAGCTCCTGTGCCCTCCGTCCGAAGCCGTCCCCGACGGTCGCCACGAAGAACCCCGCGACGTCGCCGCCTTCGCCCGCCGTGCGGAAATAGTCGGCGATGCACAGGTGCGGCGGGTCCTTCTGGCGGGGAAACGCGAAGGCGAACTCCCCCCCGTCGTGCTCCACGACCAGAGTATCGCCTTCGGAGCGGCACCGGAAGTATCCATATGCGACCCTCGGGCGGGACAGCCCTTCTTCCACGCACCGGCGCTTGAGCGCCTCGTACGCCGGCCGCACCGTTTCCCGGATGAGCCCGCGGTACTCCTCGGCGTCCATGGCGCCCCTCCGGTATCCCCAGCGCCCGCGGAACAGCGCCTGCTCGTTCAGGTAGGGGAAGAGGCGCTCCGTCGGGATGTCCACGACGTGCCGCGGCCCGAGGAAGGGGGGGGGCGGCACCGGGTTGTCCCGTGCGATCCGCGCGTCCCGCCGCCCGGGAACGGCGGCCTTCTTCCCCGTGTCCCGCCAGGTGGTCGACCGGAGCGTGCCGGCGTCGAGCCGCTGCATCGCCGCGAGCCCCGCGAAAGCGTCCGCACAGTAGACCACCGTGCCCCCGTATCCCGGCACGCACTCGGTCGCCACGAATTTTTCGGTCAGCGCGGCGCCGCCCAGGAGGATCGGAACGGACAGCCCCGCTTCCCGGTATTGAGCCATGCTCTCCTTCATGACGACGGCCGACTTGACGAGCAGCCCCGAGAGTCCGACCGCGTCGGCCCCGAACTCGCGGGCCTCGGCGATGACCGTCTCCGCGGGGACCTTGATGCCGAGATTGCGGACGCGGTAGCCGTTGTTGGAAAGGATGATGTCGACCAGGTTCTTCCCGATGTCGTGCACGTCGCCCGCCACGGTCGCGATCAGGACCTTGCGGCCCGTATCCCGGTCGGCCTTCGCCAGGAAGGGCCGGAGGTGGTCCACACTTCGCTTCATCACCTCGGCGGACTTGAGCACGAAGGGGAGGAGGATCTCGCCCCGCCCGAACAGCTCCCCCACGCGCCGCATGGCCGGCACGAGGATCCGGTTGATCACGCCGCCCGCCGTCCGGCGCGCGAGCAGGATCGACAGCAGGTCTTCGAGCCCATCGCCGTCGCCGGCCAGGACCTTCCCGGCGAGCGCCTCCTCGGGCCGGACGGACGCGCCGTCCGCGGCGGCGCGCTCCTGGTCCTCCTTTCTCCCGGCGAAATGCGCGAGAAACGCCTCCAGCGGGGGGGCCGCGTCCTCCGTCCTGCGGTCATAGAGCAGGTCGAGACAGATCCGCCGGTCCTCTTCGGAGATCTTCGCCATCGGGACGATCTTCGCGGCGTCGATGATCGCGGCGTCGAGGCCCGCCTCGACCGCCTCGTGGAGGAAGACCGAGTTCAGGATCCGGCGCGACGCCGGGGAGAGGCCGAACGAGACGTTGCTGACCCCCAGGATCGTAAAGGCGCCCGGCAGCTCCGCCCTCGCCCGGCGGACCGCCGCGAGCGTTTCCGCCGCCGCGCCGCGCAGCGAGGGGTCCCCGGAGCCGATCGTGAACGTCAGCATGTCGAACAGCAGGTCATGCGGACGCAGACCGTGGCCGCCGACCGCCAGGTCGTAGATGACCTTCGCCGTGGCGATCTTGTCGTCCGCCGTCATGGCCATTCCCGACCGACCGATCGCCAGGGCCACCACGGCGGCGCCGTACGTTTTCGCCAGCCGGCAGACCCGGCCGAGGGTCTCGCCCCCGTCCTCCAGGTTGACGGAGTTGATCAGGCACCTCCCCGGATGGATCCGGAGGGCCTCCTCGATGCACGGGGCGGAAGTCGAGTCGATTACGGCGGGCGCGCGTACGAAGCGGGCGAACAGGCGCGTGAGGGCCGCGAGGTCCGCCTTCTCGTCCCGCCCGGCGTAGGCCGTGCTCAGGTCCATGGCGTGCGCGCCGTCCTCCTCCTGCTCCAGGGCGATCGCCAGCGCTCCCTCGTAGTCGTCCGCCAGCAGCCGGTCGCGGAATCGTCGCGATCCGTTCGCGTTCGCCCGCTCGCCTACGAGAAGCGGCGGGATCTCCTGCCGGATCTCCACGGCCTGATAGAGGCTCGAGAGGGACGGTGGCCGCCTGGGCTCGCGCGCCGCGGGCCGCACGGAGGAAAGCCTTTCCGCCAGCCGGCGGATGTGCTCCGGCGTCGAGCCGCAGCAGCCCCCGACGACGCGTACGCCCTCCCGGACGACGAAGTCCGCGAGCTCCCGGGCGAACTCCTCCGGGCCGAGGGGATAGACCGTCCGGCCGTCGACGACCTGCGGCATGCCGGCGTTGGGGATGCACGATACCCGCCCCGGCCAGGTGCGGCACAGGTACCGGATGTGCGACCGCATTCCCTCCGGCCCGGTGGCGCAGTTCAGGCCGAGGGAGAAGACGGGGAACGGCTCGACGGCGGCGGCCGCCGCGGCCAGGTCGGTTCCGACCAGCATGGTGCCCGAGGGCTCGACGGTAAGCGACACCATGACGGGGATGTCCCGGGCCAGCCGGCCGAGCTCGCCGAAACAGGTCACCAGGCCGGTCTTGACCTGCAGGAGGTCCTGGCACGTCTCGAACACGAGCAGGTCCACGCCCGCCTCGACGAGCGCGCGGACCTGTCCGGCGTAGGCGTTCGCCAGCTCCTCGGGCGCGATGTGCCCGAGCGACGGCAGCTTGGTGGTCGGCCCGATCGAGCCGGCGACGTATCCGCGCCCGCCTGCGCGCGCCACGGCGGAGCGGGCGGCCGCGACGGCGGCGCGGTTGATCGTTTCCACCCGGTCCGCGAGCCCGTACTCGGCCAGGACCACCGCGTTGGCGCCGAAGGTGTTCGTCTCGACCACCATCGCCCCGGCCCGGAGGAAACTTGCGTGCATCTCCTCGACGATCTCCGGGGCCGACAGGCTCAGGTACTCGTTGCAGCCCTCGTGCGCTCCCCAGGCTGACGGCGGCACGGACGCGTTCTGCAGGGACGTTCCGCACGCCCCGTCGAAAATGAGTACGGCTTCCTCGGACAGGTCCACGGACCCTCCCCCTTCATCTCCCCGCGCCACGGCCAAGAATAGACAGTAAGTGCCCCATACTACGAGGGAAACATCGGGATGTCAAACCGCGGCCTTTGCGCTTGACTTGGGAGGTGCTTTCCGGTTTAGTAGGAACCGACTCGATTGTATACGGTATACGATATACGCTCTGCCTTCTTCTCGTCGTGCCCGGGCCTTCTCCAAACCGAAGCGGGCAGCCGTGCGCATCCCTTTAGGCCGACACCGGTTGCTGTGAGATAATAAGAGACGCATCGTCCGCCACAACGGGGTCGTCTTGATACGCGTCGGGTTTCGCGGGTTCCCGCGGCGGCGGGGTGGGTCTTCCACATTTCGCGAAAGGGGGGTTCCGGCATGGCAAAGGTAGCGGAGAAGATGACCTTGAAGGAAAAACTGTTCGAGAAGATCGAGGCACACCGCCCCCGCACCAGCAAACTCGCCAAGGAGTTCGGCAACGTCATCATCGACCAGGTGACGATCGGTCAGGCGATCGGCGGCGCCCGGGGCATCCGCTCCTTGGTCACCGATATCTCCTATCTCGATCCCCAGGAGGGGATCCGATTCCGTGGGAAGACGATCCCCGAAACGTTCGCCGCGCTGCCCAAGGTTCCGGGATCCGAGTATCCCTACGTCGAGGGCTTCTTTTACTACCTGATGACCGGCGACGTGCCTACGGCGGAGCAGGCGAAGGACGTCATGGAGGATTTCCGGCGCCGGTCCCGGGTTCCGGAGTACGTCTATCACCTCCTGCGCGCCATGCCGCGGGACACCCACCCCATGACGATGTTCGCCACCGCCATCGTGGCCATGCAGCGGGAGTCGATCTTCGCGAAGCGGTACGCCGAGGGGATGTCGAAGATGGACTACTGGGACCCGATGTACGAGGACGCCTGCAACCTGATGGCGAAGCTTCCCGTGATCGGGGCGTACATCTACCGGATGAAGTACAAGAGCGACACCCCGATCCCCCCGGACCCCGGCCTCGACCTGGGCGGAAACTTCGCCCACATGATGGGGATCGACAAGCCCTACGACGACGTCGCCCGGATGTACTTCATCCTCCATTCCGACCACGAATCCGGGAACGTTTCGGCGCACACGGCGCACCTCGTCGCCTCGGCCCTCTCCGACGCCTATTACGCCTACTCCGCCGCCATCGACGGGCTGGCCGGGCCGCTTCACGGGCTCGCGAACCAGGAGGTGCTCGCCTGGTGCCAGGGGGTGTTCCAGAAAATGGGAGGCAAGCTGCCGACCGAGGAGGAGCTCAAGAAGTTCCTGTGGGACACGCTCAACAGCGGACAGGTCATCCCGGGGTACGGGCACGCCGTGTTGCGCAAGACCGATCCGCGCTATGTGTCGCAGATGGAATTCTGCCAGAAGCACCTTCCGGACTACCCGTTGTTCAAGCTTGTCAACCTCATCTACAAGGTGGCCCCGGGCGTTCTCCAGGAGCATGGGAAGGCGAAGAATCCCTGGCCGAACGTCGATGCGCAGTCGGGTGTGATCCAGTGGTATTACGGCGTGGTGGAGTATGACTTCTACACCGTCCTTTTCGGCATCGGGCGCGCCCTGGGCGTTCTGTGCAACCTGGTGTGGGACCGAGGCTTAGGCTACGCGATCGAGCGTCCGAAATCGGTCACGACGGAGATGCTCGAAACGTGGGCCAAGGAGGGAGGCCGGAAGCTCTAGCCCGCATTCCTCGCCGGGCTTCTACTGCGGCGGCGGATCCGGGCATGTCTACTGCGTTGCGCTCGGTCGGGCGTCCTTGGGACGTAGTGTCCGATACGCCAGCGGCGGCCTCGGTCGCGCGGCTCGCGACCCGGAGGGTGCGGGAAGCGTCGCAAGAGCTGCGATCCGCCGGGGTGCCGAAAGCGCCCCGGCGGTTTCCTTTTCGCCGGGAGGAATTCCCGGACGGAGACGGGACCCCGGAGGATCTCAACGGGAAATCGTCAGGAACAGGAAGGAAGCGGCGGGTTTCTACGTTGTCCTAGGACAGCAGCGGACGGCACTGTTTGCAGGCGCCGATGACGTGGAGGTCCAGCGACTTGACCGACGAGATCTCGGGTTCCCCGTTCCACTCGACCTCTTCCAGGCATGCGGGCAGGGGGACGTCGAGAACCGCCTGGCACACGGTGCAGTGAAAATGGGCGTGGGGAGGACATTTCCCCTCGAACCGCGAGGAGGAGTCGGAGTTCGAGCGGATCTCGCGGGCCCGCCCCTGTTCGCGGAGGAAGCTCAAGTTCCGGTAGACGGTGCCCAGGCTGATGTTCGGGAGGACCTTGCGCGCCTCACGGTAGATCGCTTCCGCGGTCAGGTGGGAATCGTTGCGGCGCAGGATTTCCAGAATCACCGCGCGCTGCTTGGTGTTTCTGGATTTCTTTTCGTGCGGCTTCATGATTTCGTATCCTATTTTTCGCGTGGACGAATGTCAAGAAGATTGAACCGCGGCGGGGATTGGGTTATATAGATAGGAATATTATCCCGCAAGGAGATCCCAAGGGAGGTACCCCTTCCGATGCCGTTTTCGCAACCGGGCGTCCACGCTGCGGCAGCCACGGCCGCCCTGTTCGACACCCGTGTATTTCAACACGTGCTGCTCGCCGGTCCCATCGTCAAGTTCGTCCTCCTCCTGCTCGTCCTGTTCTCGGTCGTCTCGTGGGCGATCATTCTGCTCAAGGTGCGGCTGTTCAAGGGGATCGAGCGGCGCCAGGGGGCCTTTGCGAAGGCCTTCGCCGAGGGCAAGAACCTCGCGGCGCTCTACGACCAGGCGGAGAAGGCGGAGCGGACTCCGCTCACGGAGGTGTTCCGCACGGGGTATCTCGAGCTCATGCGCATCCAGCGCGGGCGCTCCTCCGCCGCCGAGGGCGGGGTTGCGGTCCGCGGCGGGGTGTTTCCGCTGGAAAACGTGGAACGGGCCATGCGAAAGGCGGCGAACGAGGAGGTCGCCTTGATGGAGACCTACCTCCCGTTTCTCGCCACGACGGGGAGCGCGACGCCCTTCATCGGGCTGTTCGGCACGGTGTGGGGAATCATGAACGCCTTTTCGGGGATTGCGCAGACCGGGAGCGCCACGCTCGCGACGGTGGCCCCGGGCATCGCCGAGGCGCTGATCGCCACCGCCGCCGGGCTTGCCGCCGCGATCCCCGCGGTCATGGCGTACAACTTTTTCGTGAACCGGGTGCGGGCGATTTCGACGCGGCTCGACAGCTTCGCCATCGAGTTCGTGAACTTCCTCGAGCGCAACCTGGAAAAGGTGTAACGCCGTGGCGTTCAGCAACGGGAACGGCCGAGACCGCGGGATGATGGCCGAGATCAACGTCACGCCGCTCGTCGACGTCATGCTCGTGCTCCTCATCATCTTCATGGTCACCGCGCCGATGCTCACGCAGGGCGTGGACGTCAACCTGCCGCAGGCGAACGCCAAGGCGATGCGCTCGGACCAGGAGCGCCTCGTCATCACCGTCGACCGGAACAGCAGGATCTTCATCGGAAAGCAACCGGTGGCGTTCAACCGGCTGAGCGGGACGCTGCATGCCATCGCCGCCCGGCGCACCGATCGGCAGGTCTATTTCCGGGCCGACCGCGCCGTGCCGTACGGATTCGTCGTGAAGGTCATCGCCGAAGTGCGCAACGCCGGGATCCAGAAGCTCGGGATGGTCACCGAACCTCTCGAGAGGTAGCGGACGGAGACGTCCCGGGCATGCGGTCGGTCTCCTTCGCGGTCACACCCATGGAACCGGTCTTCCGCCGAATGGTCGCCGTTTCCGTCGTGCTCCACGTGGTGGCGTTCGCCGTCTTCGTGGCATGGGCAGGCCTGCATTCGTCGTCCAACCGGTTTCTGTCCGTGACCGTGGTCGACCTCGTCGGAGGCCAGGCGCTTCCCGCGCCGCAGCCCGTCCGGGAAAAGGCCGCTCCGCCCGCGCCCGCGCCAGCGCCGAAGGCGAAGGCGGTGAAGGAAAAGGCGAAGGCGCCCGCACCCCCACCGGTCCGGGAAAAGGCCGCTCCCGCAAAGGAGAAGCGGCTTGCCCCCGATACCGCGTCGGTTGCCGCGACGTTGAAGCGGATGCGGGAGGAGCGGTCGTCCACGGAGCGCCTGCGGCGGGCGGTGGTCGCGCTCCGGCGGGAAAAGGAGGTCCGGTCGGCGGTCCGGCAGGTCGGTGAGCGCGTCGCCCACCGGATCGACCTGTCCGCCGCCCGCCCGTCGCCGCAGCGCGCCGCGCAGGCTCCGGCCGCCGGGATGTCCGGCGCGAAGGGAAAGGCCCGGATGCCGCCGGAATACCTGGCGTATTTCCGCCTGCTCGACGAGAAGATCCGGTCGAACTGGACCGTTCCCGAAATCACGGCGGGCGAAAAGGAAAAACTCATGGTGCAGCTTCGGATCGTCATCGAGAAGAACGGCCAGGTCTCCCAGGTGCGGATGGAAAAAAGCTCGGGCAACCCCTATTTCGACGATTCCGTTCGACGGGCCATCAACAAGGCGAGCCCGCTTCCGGTTCCTCCGGAGCAACTGCGGGGGGGCGAGGACCACTACGAGGTCGGGTTCCGCTTCTACGGCGCCGGAGGAGCGTCGTGAAGCGCTTCGTCCGGTTCTTTCTTCCGGCGCTGGTGCTGCTGCTGGCGCCGTCCCTGTGCCGTGCCGTCCTCTACATCGACATCAACGCCCCCGGCGGCAAGCGGATGCCGATCGCCGTCCCGGATTTCGTGGTCACCGCCGGCGATCCGTCCCTCGCCCGGGAATTTCCCGAAACGATCGCGGGGGACCTCTCGATGACGTCGCTGTTCGACGTCATCGACCGCCAGGCCTATCTCGAGCGGATCACCGCGGACCACTTCGCGGGCCGGCCGCTTTCCTTCCCGGACTGGAAGATCATCGGGGCCGAGGCCGTGGTGGTGGGGAAGGTCGACGTCCGGGGAAACCGGATGACGGTGGAGATGCGCCTCTACGATGCCACCCTGGGGAATATGATGGTCGGCAAGCGGTACAGCGGGCCGGTGGGCGGGGCCCGGAAGATGGCGCACAAGTTCGCCAACGAGATCCTCTACGCCTTCACGGGCGTCCGGGGCGTCTTCGATACGGAAATCGCGTTCTCCGCGCGGCCGAAGCAAGGCCGGGGCAAGGAGATCTACGTCATCGGCCTCGACGGCAAGGATCTGCGGAAGATTACCGACAACCGGAGCTTCAACCTCTTCCCGCGCTGGTCGCCGGACGGCAAGGAGCTCGCCTACACCTCGTACCGGACGGGCTATCCCCAGATCTACGTGCGGAGCCTGTCGACCGGCGCGGAGCGACTGGTCGCCCGGTACGGGAGCTCGAAGTCTCCGGGATCCTTCGACCCCTCGGGCAAGTACATCTACGTGACCTCGAGCATCAATGGCAACGCCGACATCTACCGGGTGTCGCTGGCCGACGGCAGCCTGCGGAAGGTCGTCGGCGGATGGGGGATCGAGGTGTCGCCCTCGGTGTCTCCCGACGGGCGAAGCCTGGCCTTCGTGTCCGACCGGACGGGCTCTCCGCAGATCTACGTCACGAGGATCGGCTCCCCGCAGCAGACCCGCGTCTCCCGGGCGGGCCACTACGCGACGTCGCCTTCCTGGTCCCCGGCGGGCGGCCGGATCGCCTTCACGTCCCTCGCGGAGGGCCGGTACGCGATCTATACCGTCGCGCCGGACGGGTCGGACCAGCGTCTCGCGGTTTCCGACGACGGCCAGTGCATCGATCCGTCGTTCTCGCCGGACGGGCGGTATCTGGTTTACACGCTCCGAAAAAATGGATATTCTGAGCTGAAAATCGCTTCCGTGGACGGGCGGTGGAAACGCGTCCTGTTCCGGGGACTGCGCGCGGTGGGTTCCCCCGCGTGGTCTCCGAGGCAGTGACCGGCCCCGGCGGGGTCCAAAGGGGCGGCTCCAACGCAAGGCAAGCCGATTCCAAAAACGCAGGAGGAAAAGATGACGCGTGCGGGGGGTTGGAAGTGGATGGTCGGAGCGTTGGCGTTGACTCTCGTGTTCGCCGTGGGATGCGCGAAGAAGCAGACGGTGAGCGGCACCGCGCCCGGGACGGCGATGACGGCGCCTCCGCCCGAGCAACCGCCTGCGCCACCGCAGGAACCGCTCTCCAGCGAGAACGTGAAGCCGGAGCAGCCGATGACGACCGCCCAGAGGGAAGCGGAGGCCGGCGTCGCGGTGACTCACGAAGCCCCCTCCTCGTTCCAGGACATCCATTTCGACTTCGACCAGTCTCTCATCCGCGATGACGCCAAGCCGGTGCTGCAGCAGGTGGCCGATGCGATGAAACA
>CAYWOT010000022.1:0-16746 GCA_964459975.1 uncultured bacterium | reverse complement strand
GCTCCACCTCGCCGCCGAAATCGGCGTGGCCGGGCGTATCCACGATGTTGATCTTGACGCCGCGGTAGACCACCGAGGCGTTCTTGGCCATGATCGTGATGCCCTTTTCCCGCTCCAGATCGATGGAGTCCATCACGCGGTCGGGAACGGCCTGGTTCTCCCGGAAGATCCCGCTCTGCTTGAGCATCGCGTCGACCAAGGTGGTCTTGCCGTGGTCGACGTGGGCGACGATCGCCACGTTGCGGAGCGCGGGGAAAGGCATGTTCGGCCTTCGTTCCTTCAGGCGAAGGAGCGCTCGAACAACTCCCGGATCGCCCGGCGGCCGTTCTCTTCGAGAAACCGGGTGCCGGTCCCCGTGAAACGCGCGCTCCGGATCCTGGGCTCCCCGGGCTCGGTCACTTCGGCCCACCGGTCCTCGGTCCAGCGGAACCACCGGTCGGCATCCTGGTCGAACACGAAGATCGGCTTGTTGCAGAGCTTCGCGAACTCGGCTCCCCACCCCGTTCCGCCGCGGACCGTCCCGTCCGCGAGGATCTTGCCGACCACGTAGATTTCCCGGCCCGCATTGACCTGGTACCAGATCGTCTGGAGCACCTTCCGGATCCGCGGGGCGTCGGAGTAGGTCCGCTTCATCAGGCGCGAGACATAGGAAAGGCTCACGTCGCCGTTTCGAAGCTCCTCGCGGCTCAAGACCCGGACGCCCCGGGTCCGCGCGATCTCGTTTCCCTCGAAGGTGAAATGGATCTCCTCCACGCCGTGCGCTTCCGCCTGGACCCCGAACTCGTACTCCGCCCCCTTGGCGCCGCCGCCGTACAGGATGCTCTCTTGCGGGTTCCCCATCGCTCCTCTCCCCGTCGCGGGCGGGTCCTCTTCCTTACGCCCCGTCGTTCGTTTCCCGCCGAGGCCCCTCGCCCAGCGCTTCCTCCACCTTCCGCCCCAGCTCCGACCGGCGGAACGGCTTCTGGAGAAATCCCAAGAACCCCGCCCCGACCACCTCGGCAATCCGCCCCCGCTCGTCGTACCCGCTCGCGAGGATCGCCCGGGCCGACGGCGCCAAGCGCCGGATCTCCGCGAACGCCTCCTCGCCGGTCAGCCCGGGCATCATCATGTCGAGCAAGACGAGGTCGATCTCTCCCTTCCGCGCCGCGTACACGTCGACCGCTTCCCGACCGTCCCGGGCCTCCACGACGCGATACCCGAAAGACTCCAGCATGGCGCGGACCGTCGAACGGACGTCGTCCTGGTCGTCGGCGACGAGGATCGTCCCGGTCCCGCAGGGCGACAGTGCCCCGCTTGCCTCCTCCGCGGGCTCCGTCACGACGTCGGGCGCCGGCAGGCGGACCGTTACCGTCGTCCCCCGACCGGGCGCCGACGCGATGCGAATGACGCCGCCGTGTCCCTCGACGATCCCGCGTACGGCCGCCAGGCCCATCCCGCGCCCGATGAACTTCGTCGAAAAGAACGGTTCGAAGATCCGCGCGAGCGTGTCATCGTCCATGCCGCACCCCGTGTCCGACACCTCGAGAACCGCCCACGTCCGGGAGCGTGGATCGCCGACCCCGATCGTGCGTTCCGGGCCGGACTCCCCGGAGAGCCGGGGCGCAGCGGACCCCGGGTCCGCGCCTTCCTCCAGCCGCGTGCGGATCGTGAGGGTCCCCCCCTCGGGCATCGCCTCCGCCGCGTTCAGGCACAGGTTTACGAGCACCTGCTTCAACTGGACGACGTCTCCGCGGACCGTCGGCTCGCCGGCCGCAAGCTCGAGGCTGACCTCCACCGACGGAGGAAAGCGCGTCTTGAGAACCAGCACGTCGTCGCGGATCATCCGGTGGATCGGTACGAGCTCCGGGCGATGCCTGCCCTGTCCGGCGTAGGCCAGAAGCTGCTGCGTGAGTTCCGTCGCCCGGCTGCCCATCCGCTCGATCATGGCGAGGTATCCCGCCGCCTCCTCGTTTCCCGCGAGCAGCAGGGAGAGCATCTCCGCGGTGCCGGTGATCCCCATGAGCAGGTTGTTGAATTCGTGCGCCACCCCTCCCGCCAGCATTCCGATCGTCTCCAGCTTGTGGCTCTGGACGAGGCGGCTTTCGATCGCCTTCCGCTCGCTCAAGTCCCGGGCGACCCGCAGAACCTGCGGCGGGCGGCCGGGAACCCGCGAAAACGCGGTCTCGACCTCGGTGAGACCGCCGTCCTTCTTCCGCAGCCGGTGCTGGAGCGTCCAACCGGAAACCTCGTCCTTCAGGAGTCGGCACATCGCGTCGGCGACGCGCTCGCGGTCCTCCGGCGCGAGGAACGCCTCGCTCCCACATCCGATCATCTCTTCGGGCCGGTACCCGAGCATCCTCCCCGCCGCCGGACTCGCGTACAGATACCGGCCGTCCGCATCGTGCAGGGAGATCAGGTCGAGGGCATTCTCGGCCAGGAACCGGTAGCGCGCCTCGGACGCCCGAAGCCTTCCCTCCATGCGCCGGCGCTCGAGCGACGCCGAAAGCACGCGGGAGACGGCCCGCGAGACGGAGATGTCCTCCCTTCCCCACGCTCGGGGCGCACCGTACCGGTGCAGGGCGAGCAGGCCGACCAGCCCGGTGCCGAGCCGAAGAGGGGCCAGGACCAGGGAGCGCACCGAATGCGGTTCGTGCAGCACCCGAACCGGATCGTCCGGCGGCAAGGCAAGAAGGTCGTCGACCGCCGCGATCCCGTGGGCGCGCAGCCCCTCGAGAACGGCGTCCCAAAGGGGGTCCGCCCGATACATCCCCCGGAGGTCCCGCCAGTCGCCCGGACCGGCGAAGCGACGAACGTCGGCGGCGCCGTCCCGCTCCCGGTACGAAACCAGGTAGCACGCATCGACGCCGCACGCCGTCACGATCTCCCGGCAGGTCTCTTCCAGGAGTTCGTCGGGACCCAGGCCCAGCGCGCAGATCCGCGCGATCCGTTCGACCCCCTCGGCCGGCGGAAGGCCTTCGTCGCCCCGCATCCTTTTCGGGAATGGCATCGGATCTCCCATCGAAATTCCCGCAACGCCCGTACCGGTGGCTTCAAGGGTCCATTATGCCGGAAACCGGGGCGGTGTCGTCAACAATCGGGCTTCCGCCGGCCGCATCTAATACGAAAACCACCCCCGGACCGGACACGGGGAGAGAGGCGGACTTCCATGAACGGCGTCTTTCGGACCTCCAACAGCTTCGTGGACCTTGTCTTGCGGCTCACGCTCGCCGTCGTCTTCTTCCCTCACGGAGCGCAGAAGGCGCTCGGATGGTTCGGCGGGCCGGGCCTCTCGGCGACCATGGCCTACTTCGCGAAGGCGGGATTCCCGCCCCTGCTCGCCGCGCTGGACATCGTCGCGGAATTCCTGGGCCCGATCGCGCTGTTCTTCGGTTTCCTCACGCGGGTGGCCGCCTTCGGAATCTTCTCCGTCATGGCGGTCGCTGTCTGGACCGTTCACAGGCACGTCGGCTTCTTCATGAACTGGTACGGCCAGATGCCCGCCGGCAAGGAGGGCTACGAGTACCACCTGCTGGCGCTGGCGATATCGTTTGCCGTGATCGTGCGGGGCGCGGGCCTGCTCTCGATCGACGGGGCGATCGCGCGCAGGAAGTGATTTCCCCCGCCCGGGGCGGGGCCACCCATTTTTTTGTTGCCGGAGAAAAAGCTCCTGTTCCATATTGAGGGAGTATGGACTACGCGGCGCCCCCGGATCCCCTGGCCACCCTTCTGTCGGGATTCCCCGCCTTTGCGTTTGCCCTGCGCGACGGTGCATTCGGTCTTCTTTCCGTAACGGACGGGGTCCGGAACCTCACCGGGTTCGAGGCACGGGATCTGCTCGCCACTCCGGATCTGTTCGTCTCGCGCCTGTCGCCGGAATCGAAGAAGGCGCTCGCCCGCCTGGCCGGACGCCCGTCCAACGGCGCCGTCCCCACCTGGGAGTTCCGCCTCCGGTGCGCGGACGAACGGACGCGGACGTTCAAAGCCCGCCTGGCGAAGGGCCACGGCCCCCCCGGGGATCCGGACGCCGTGCTGGGAATCGCGCTCGCCACGGAGGAGGAGCGGAGCGCCAGGAGACGCGCGGACGAGGCGATTTCCATCCTACAGGCCGCCGGCGCCGTGCTCTTCTTTACCGACGTCGACGGGAAGGTCCGGATGTGGAACGATTCCTCGGAACGCTTCTTCGGATGGACCCGCGAGGAGATGGTCGGGTCCGCCGTCCACCGGGTCTTCCCCGTTCCGAAGGAGGTCGTCGACTCCCTGCTCGACGGCGGACGAAACGGAACGACCGTCTCCCATGCCGTCCGGCTGCGGACGAAGTCCGGCGCGGAAACCGACTGCCGGATCACGGCCTCCCGCGTGGCGGGAGCGCACGGCGTCCCGGCGGGAACGGTGGTGAGCGTCGCGGATGCGGCGGAACGGACGAGCCTGCAGGACCGGCTGCGGCGGACGATCACCCGCCTCCGGACGATCGAGCGGGTGAACCGCGTCATCGCGTCGGATTGGGACCTCGGAAAGGTCTACGCGCGGATCGCGCAGGAACTGAGGCAGCTGGTCGATTTCGACCGGACCTCCGTCACCCTCCTGGGCGAGGCGGACGACCCGGTCGTCCTGTCCGCCGTTTCCGGGGACCGGATCGCCGCCGGCCCCGAGCCCCCGGTCCCGCTCGATCGATCCGCCCCGGGCTGGGTCCTGGCGCACCGGATCGTGCGGATCGACCCCGACCTGGAGCGTTCCCCGGACCGTTTCGCGGAAGACGGCGCCCTGCTGCGCGACGGGATACGGTCCCGGATGACGATCCCCCTCTTCGCCGGAGAGCGGATCGTGGGGACGCTTTCCTTCTACCACCGGAGCGGCAAGGCCTACTCGCCGGCCGACGTCGACGGCCTCGGAAGCATTCCGGACCAGATGGCGATGGCGATCGAGAAGCACCGGATGGTCGCCCGTCTTCGCGCGTCCGAGGAGAAATACCGTCTCCTGTTCGAACAGGGCCCGCCCGCGGCCACAGCGGGGCCGGACGGCCGATTTCTCGACGTGAACGACGAGCTGCTCCGCCTGTACGGTTACTCGCGGGAGGAATTCCTGCGCCTCGCCGTCGGCGATCTGTCCGCTTCGCCCGACCTGGAATCGCCGTTCGAGACCGTCCGACGCACCGGAGCCGCGGCGGACGCCGAGGTGCGGCAGCTGCGGAAGGACGGCACGGACTTCCAGGGGCGGCTGAACGTGTTCCCGGTGTCCGAGGAGCTCGTCCTGGGGCAAATCACCGACGTCACGGAGCAGAGGCAGCTCGAGGAACAGCTTCGGCACATCCAGCGGATGGATGCGGTCGGCACGCTCGCGGGCGGGATCGCGCACGACTTCAACAACATCATCCAGACCATCCTGGGTTACGCCGCGGTGGCCAAGGCCCGCGCCTGCGACACGGGGGTCGGAGCCGAGGAGATCGACGCGGTCGAACGGGCGGGGCTGCGAGCCTCGGAGCTCACCGCCCAGCTCCTGGGGTTCGCGCGGCGCGGCAAGTACGAGGTGCGTCCGGTCGATCTCAACCGGGTCGTGGACAAGGTCGTCTCCATGGTCCGCCATACTTTCGACCGCTCGATCGAAATCCGGACCGACCTGTCCCCCGAGCTTCCCGCCGTCGAGGGAGACGCGGGCCAGATGGAGCAGACCGTCCTCAACCTGTGCATCAACGCGCGGGACGCCATGCCGGAAGGCGGAACCCTTCTACTCGCCACACAGCGCGAGGAGGTCGCCGGAGACGACGCGGCCGCCCCCGGGGCGCCGCCGCCCGGGCCGTACGTCTGCCTGCGTCTCTCCGACACCGGAGTGGGGATCCCTCCCGAGAACATTCCGCGGATCTTCGAGCCGTTCTTCACCACGAAGGAAACGGGAAAGGGCAGCGGCATGGGCCTGGCGATGGTCTACGGCATCGTGAAGAACCACGGGGGATTTCTGTCGGTCGAAAGCGTCCCGAACGAGGGGACGGAGTTCCGTCTGCTTCTTCCGGCCTCGGCGAGAGAGGCCCGCCCGGCGGCCGAGCCGGCCCGGGAAGAGCCGGCCGCGCGCGGGACCGAGACGATCCTGTTCGTCGACGACGAGGAATCGCTGCAGTCCCTCGCGGACCAGATGCTGAGCCGGCTCGGGTACCGCGTTCTCACGGCCGGCAACGGCGCCGACGCCGTCCGGATCTTTCGGGAGCGGCACCCGGAGATCGCGGTCGTCATCCTCGATCTGGTCATGCCGGGCATGGGAGGCGAGGAGGCGTTCCGACAATTGAAGGAGATCGACCCGTCGGCCCGCATCCTGCTGTCCTCCGGATACGCGATGGAGGGAAGGCCGCGCAGCCTGCTTGCCGCGGGCGCTGCGGGCTTTCTCCAGAAACCCTACCGGCTCGGTGACCTGGGGGCGGCCCTGCGCCGGGTCATCGGGGAAGGCGGCGCCTGACCCCGGTCCGGACGACGCCGGCCCCCCGCTCCTTCCAGTGGGCCTGCTCGTAGCGCCGGATCTTGTCCACCCGCCTCCGATGGCGGCCACCGTCGAAGGGAGTCGCAAGCCAGGTCCGCACGATGCGGCGCGCCCGGCCGCCCGGAATCTCGAGCGCTCCCAACACGAGCACGTTGGCGTCGTTGTGGCGGCGGGACAGCTCGGCGTCCCGCACGGTCGATACGAGAGCCGCCCGCACGCCCTTCGCCTTGTTCGCGGCGATGGCCATCCCGATGCCGGACTTGCAGATCAGGATGGCCCGGTCCGCCTCGCCGCTTTGGATCGCCGCGGCCGCGGCGAACCCGTAATCGGGATAATCGACGGGGTCCGTCGTTCCGGTGCCCAGGTCCCGGACGGGGTGGCCCGTTCCGGCCAGGAGCCGTACGAGGTCCGCCTTCATCGCGACTCCCCCATGGTCGGCCGCCACGACGATCCGCAACGGCCCGCGGACTGCGCTCATCGGACCTCCTTCCGGGCCAAGGCGTAGCGCGCCGCTCCCAGCAGCGCGGCCTTGTCGTCCCGGATCACCGTCACCGGCACGCGCGACAGATAGTCGCGGAACCGGCCCTTGTCGGCGAACGACTCGAGAAACGCCCCCTTGCGGAGCTCCGGCAGGATCGCGGGAGCGATCCCGCCTCCCAGCACAAGCCCCCCGGTCGCCGCCGCCTGGAGAGCGACGTTTCCCGCCTGGGCGCCGTAGAGCGAAGAGAACAGCCGAAGCGCCTCGCTGCAGGCGGCCGACTCCCCGGCAAGTCCGGCCGCGGAGATGACGTGAGGCGGAGCCTCCGCGGCGAGCCTGGCCTCGACGCGTTCGGATTCGCCCATCCCCTCGGCCTCCCGCAGGAACCGGTAGATCGCGTGCAGGCCCGGTCCCGACACGACCCGTTCCACGCTCACGTGGCCGTACGACGCCTGCAGGTAGCGAAGCAGGCGCACCTCCCGCTCGTCGCGGGCGGCGAAGTCGGCATGCCCCCCCTCCGAGGCGACGGGAACGTATCCCGTTTCCTCCTTCACGAGAAGCGCCGAACCGAGCCCCGTTCCTGCGGCAAGGACCGCGATCGTCCCCCGGCTGTCGGGCTCCCCGCGCTGGAGAATCGCCAGGCTTTCCTCCGGAAGAAACGGAACCGAAAACGCGGTCGCCTGCAGGTCGTTGAGGAGAAAGGCGTCCGCCCCGCCGACGGCTTTCCGAATCGACTCCCGGCGCACGACCCACGGGAGGTTGGTCACACGGATCGCGTCCCCCACGACCGGCCCCGCGACGCCGATGCAGGCCGCCGACACTTCCGGCTGGTCCGCGAGGAACTCCGAGACGATCGTCTCCAGATCCGGGTAATCGCCGCTCGCAAAGGAACGCAGCTTCGCCCGGCCCAATGCGTTGTCTTCCCGGACGAACATCGCCAGGTTCGTCTTCGTTCCCCCGACGTCTCCCGCGAGAATTCTCATTCAGGAGCCTCTCCCGGAAGGCCCGCCCGCCAGACCCGACGCCGCATCCGCGTCGGCGAGGAACGTGACCGTTCCTCTTCGCGGCGAGACCCGTGCGGCCGGCAGGTCCTCCCGGTTGCCGGACAGGACCTCCGCGAGAATGGAGGCCTTCCGCGTTCCGCTGACGAGGAAGATGACCGCGGAGGCGGCGCACAGGACGGGGAGGGTGAGCGTGACGCGCGGCAGGGACGGATCCCCCCCCACGGTCGCCGCCGTCCAGGCGCGGACCTCGGTAAGCGCCGGGGAACCGGGGAACAGCGATGCGGTGTGGCCGTCGCCGCCCAGTCCCAGCAGGACCGCGTCGAAGCGGGGAAACCCCCGCGGCGCTGCGGGCAGCACACCCCGCAACGTCTCCTCATATCGGCGGGCCCCCTCGGAGGGATCGGACAGAGAGGTGTCCACCGGATGAAAGGAATCCGGAGGGAGCGGAACGTGTGCGAGGAGCCGCTCCCGAAGCATGCGCTGGTTGCTCGAGGGATCGTCGGCCGGAACCCATCGCTCGTCGACCTGGAAGATATGGACCTGGTCCCACGGAAACCCCGCCCGGTACGGCTCGGCGGCCAGGGCCATAAGCATGAGGCGGGGAGTCGTCCCTCCGGACAGGGCGAGGGAGATCGGCCTCCGCGCCGTCCCTGCGCGGCGCCCCGCCGCCACGCGCTGCCGGGCGATGCCCCAAAGACGCCCCGCCGCCGCCCTCGCCAGCTCCTCCGGCGAGGAAAGCACATGGAGCCTCCGGGACAACCCCCCGCCTCCGCTCATTCCGAGACCCGCCATTGCCTTCCCTCCCGGGACAGGAGGCGGTCGGCCTCGGCCGGACCCCAGGTACCCGCCGGGTAGAAGTACAGATCGCGACCCGGGTTTTCCCGCCAGCGCGACAGAAACGGCGCGAGGAGAGACCACGCGATCTCGACGGTGTCGTTTCTCGGGAACAACGTCGAATCCCCCAGCATCGCGTCGAGCAGGAGGCGCCCGTAAGCAGGGCGGGACTTCGCCCCGAAAGACCCCTCGTACGTGAACCGGAACTCCACCGGCTGGACGTGGACCGACGGCCCGGGGCTCTTCGCCCCGAACTTCAGGAAGATCCCCTCCTCGGGCTGGATGTTCAGGACGAGGTCGTTCGACTCGAGTTGCCCGCACGCGGCCGCGTCGAACAGCAAGAACGGCGCGGGACGGAACCGGATCGCGATCTCGGAAACGCGTGCCCCCAGACGCTTTCCCGTGCGCAGATAAAACGGCACGCCTCCCCATCGCCAGTTGTCGATCGTCAGGCGCATGGCGGCGTAGGTCTCGACGAGGGACGTAGGCGATACCTTCGCTTCCTCCCGGTATCCCGGGACCGCACTGCCCTGCACGGTTCCGGCCGTGTACTGCCCCCGGACGCACACGTCGGCAACATCGGCTTCCTTGACGCGCTCGACGGAACGCAAGAGCTTCCCCTTTTCGTCGCGCACGTCGTCCGCGGCCAGGGAAATGGGTGGCTCCATCGCGACGTTGGACAGCAGCTGGAGCAGATGGTTCTGGATCATGTCCCGGACGATTCCCGCCCCGTCGAAGTAGTCGCCCCGCCCCTCCACGCCTGCGTCCTCGGCCACCGTGATCTGGACGTGGTCGATATAGTTGCGGTTCCACAGCGGCTCGAAGATGCCGTTGGCGAACCGGAACACGAGGATGTTCTGGACGGTTTCCTTGCCCAGGTAATGGTCGATCCGGTAGACCTGCTCTTCCCGGAAGACCTCCATCACCTTGCGGGAGAGTTCCCGGGCGCTTTCCAGATCGCTGCCGAAGGGCTTTTCGATCACGACCCGCCGGAACCCCGGAAGATCCTCCGTGGGGGACGCCAGCCCCGCGTCTCCGAGCCTCCGGATCACGGGGGCGTGGAACTTCGGCGCGACGGCCGCGTAGAAGAGGAGGTTCCCGGGAATCCGCCGTTGCCCGGCAAGCGCGCGGATCCTCGCCGTGAGCGCGTCGCCGCTTGCGGGATCCCCGATGTCCCCGACCTGATAAAAGAGGGCCCCCGCGAAGGATTCCCATTCCGCGGCATCGAACCCTGCGGGGGAGTGCTCCCGGACGTATTCGCGCATCGTCTCGCGGAAGGAGGTGTCCGAATAGCCCGTCCGCGACATCCCCACAACGGCGAATTCCCGGGGCAGGAGGTTCTCGCGGAACAGCCCGTACAGGGCGGGAATCAGCTTCCGCCGCGTGAGATCCCCCGACGCCCCGAAGATGACGAGGACGCAGCCGGGCGGGACCAGTGCGGCGGATCCTTTCCGCGGCGCGGGTGCGGCGATCGGACTGCTCCCCACCTCGGCCATTTCCGTTCCCCTTCCCGTGCCGGCGCCCGGAGTCCTCTCTCCGTCCGGACCGCGTTTCCCATCCGACCGGAACGACCCCCGGCGGCGTTTATCTCAGGCCACCGTCGCCTCGGACAGTTTCTTCTCGATCGCGGCAAGGAGCGCACGGTAGGAATCGGCGAAGCTCCGCACGCCGTCCCGTACCAGCGTCTCGCACACCTCCTCGATCCCGATGTCGAGCAGCCCCAGGTCGGACAGCGCGGCCGCGGCCTCGTTCTCCCGTCCCGTCAGACGATCGGCGACCTTGCCGTGGTCGCGGAACGCCTCGATCGTCGCCAGGGGCATCGTGTTGACGGTGTCGGGGCCGATCAGCTCGTCCACGTAGAGCACGTCGGAATAGTCCGGGTTCTTCGTCCCGGTGCTCGCCCACAGGGGGCGCTGTACCCTCGCCCCCGCGGACGCCAGTTCCTTCCACCGCGGCGAGGAGACGATGTCGCGGAACCTCGCGAACGCGAGCCGCGCGTTGGCGATCGCCGCCTTGCCTTTGAGGGCCATGGCGGTCTGCGCCTTGGGCGATCCCGGCCACCGGGCGATCACGGCGTCGAGGAGGCGGTCCACCGCCGTGTCCACCCGCGACACGAAAAAGGACGCCACCGACGCGACCCGGTGCGGGCTTTTCCCGTCGGCGCGGAGCCGGGCGAGTCCGCGGAGGTACGCCTCCGCCACCTCGCCGTACCGCGCAACGGAAAAGATGAGCGTTACATTGACCGGAATTCCCCGCGCGATCACGTCCTCGACCGCAGGTAGCCCCTCCCGCGTTCCGGGGATCTTGATCAGGACGTTGGGCCGGGCGACCGCCCGGAACAGCTCCTCCGCGCGCGCAACGGTCCCGGCGGCGTCGTACGCCAGGTCCGGGTCGACTTCGAGGCTGACGTATCCGTCCGATCCCGCGGTGGAGTCGTAGACGGGCCGCAGCACGTCGGCGGCGTTGCGGATGTCCTCGGTCACGATCTCCTTGTACGCGTCCGCCACGTCCGCGCCCCGGTCCTTAAGCGTCCGGATCTGCCCGTCGTATTCGCGCCCCCCGGAGATCGCCTTCTCGAAGATGGTCGGGTTGGATGTAACCCCCTTGATCCCGTCGTCGGACACGAGGCGCAGCAGGCCCCCCGACGCGATCAGGCCCCGATCGATGAAGTCCAGCCACGGACTCTGCCCGACCGTCCCCAGTTCCACGAGTGGATTTTCCGCCATGCATTCTCCTTTCGCCGGTGGTTTCGGCTCCTTCACGGGCCGCGCCCGCCTACGTCGTTTCGAGCGCCGCCCTCGCCGCGGCCGCGACGCGCTCCGCGGTGATCCCCAACTCCCGGAAGATGCGCCCTCCCGGCGCCGAGGCGCCGAACCGGTCGATCCCGACGGCCGTTCCCCGGTCGCCCACGTACCGCTTCCAGCCGAAGGTCGCCGCCGCCTCGACCGAGACCCGTGCGGGCACGGACGCGGGAAGCACAAGACGGCGGTATTCAGGGGGCTGCTCCTCGAACCGTTCCCAGCTTAGGAAACTGACCACCCGGGCTTCCGTTCCTCCCGTCTCGAGAAGGTTCGCCGCTTCCAGCGCGACATGGACCTCCGAACCGCTCGCCAGGAGAATGACCGCGGGGGCGCCGCCCGCCGCTTCCCTGATAATGTACGCGCCGCGGTACACGTTTCCGTCGCGGTAGACCTCCTCCGGCGGCAGGACGGGAACGTTCTGACGCGTGAGCACGATCGCGGACGGCCCGGCCGTCCGCTCCATCGCCATCTTCCAGGCCGCCGCCGTCTCGTTCGCGTCGGCAGGACGGAACACGTACAGGTTCGGCATCGCGCGCAACGAGGCCAGATGTTCGACCGGCTGGTGCGTGGGGCCGTCCTCGCCCAGCCCCACCGAGTCGTGCGTGAAGACGTAGACGACCCGCGTTCCCGTGAGGGCGGCCAGCCGGATGGACGGCCGCATGTAGTCGGAAAAAATGAGGAACGTCGCGCCGTACGGGATGACTCCGCCGTGCCGGGCCATCCCCGTCAGGATCGCCCCCATCCCGTGCTCGCGGATACCGAAATGCATGTTCCGCCCTCCGGGCGCCGCATCCGG
Organism: uncultured bacterium; assembly: GCA_964459975.1. GTDB lineage: Bacteria > Desulfobacterota > Deferrimicrobia > Deferrimicrobiales > Deferrimicrobiaceae > CSP1-8. Next base: position 4,392 of record CAYWOT010000022.1, on the reverse strand, counting down.
GAGGAATTCGCCTCCGTCCGCGATCCGCGTGTCGGTGGACGGCGCCAGATCGGCCGATCCGCCCGTCAGTTCGGGCACTCTCCCGGCGATCGCGTTGATCACCTTGCCCGACGCCTTCCGCGTCGCCATCGGCCCGGAATCGGCACCGAACGTGGGAAGACCGGCGGCCCACCCCTCGGGAAGATCTCCCCACGTGACCCGTTCCCATTCCATGGCCAGGTCGGGGTACTCGCGCATGTACGCCGCCATCCGGAGGCGCCACTCGCGCTCGAGCGCCTCGCCGCGCGGGACGGCCTCCCGAAAGTGCGCCAGCACGTCGTCGGGGATGAAGAACGGCGGCTCCGTCGGCCAGCCCAGAGCCTCCTTGGCGAGCGCGACCTCCTTCTCCCCGAGCGGGGAGCCGTGCGCCTCGGCCGTGCCCCCCTTGTTCGGGCTTCCGAACGCGATGGTAGTCCGTACGATCACCAGCGTCGGCCGTTCTCGCTCCGAAAACGCCGCCCCGATCGCCCGCGACAACCCGTCGAGGTCGGTGTTGCCGTCGGCGACCCGCAGGACGTTCCAGCCGTACGCGCGGAACCGGGCGGCAACGTCCTCCCCGAACGCCAGATCGGTCTTTCCCTCGATCGTGATCCCGTTGTCGTCGTAGAAGGCGACGAGGTTGCCGAGGCGGTGAAAGCCGGCGAGAGACGCGGCCTCCGAGGCAACGCCCTCCATGAGGTCGCCGTCGGAGCACAGCGCCACGATCCGATGAGAGACGATCTCGTGTCCCGGATGGTTGAAGCGCTGCGCCAGCACCCGCGACGCCATCGCCATGCCGACGGCGTTCCCGATCCCCTGTCCCAGCGGGCCGGTGGTCACCTCGACCCCGGGAGTGTCGCCGGCCTCCGGATGCCCCGGCGTCCTGCTGCCCCACTGCCGGAACTGGCGGATCTCCTCCAGCGAAAGGTCGAAGCCGGTGAGGTGGAGCAGGGAGTAGAGGAGCATCGACGCGTGTCCGCACGAAAGGATGAAGCGGTCGCGGTCCGGCCAGTCCGGGTTCTTCGGGTTGTACCGGAGGTGGTTCGTCCACAGAAGGTACGACAGCGGCGCGAGGGCCATGGGCGTGCCGGGATGGCCGGATTTCGCCTTCTGGACGGCGTCTGCGGAAAGAAACCGCACGGCGTTGATCGAACGCCACGGAAGAGAACCGTAGTCCACGCGAATTGCCCCCCTCATTCCTATGGTTTGTACGATGATACCCTCCGACAACGGTTTCCGAAAGTCGGGAAGGGCCGACGCGCGCCGGGCGCGGCGGCCCGGAATGCGGCACCTTGTGCGAGACTATCGAAAGAAGCGGCAAACGACGGCGAAAGGGACGGGATGAAGGTCCGGGTCATCTGCTACGCGGGGTACCGCGGCGACGAAACGCCGCGCGCCTTGACGGTCGGGGATCGCCGCATCGAGGTCGCCCGCGTGCTGGACCGCTGGCGGGGCCCGGCCCACGAATATTTCAAGCTGGACGCGTCGGACGGCCTCCGTTACATCCTCCGGTACGATCGCAACGACGACGCCTGGGAGATCACCCTCATGGAGGATCCAGGCCGTCCGCACGACACCCGGGGGAGATCGTAGCCGCGACGAGCGCCGGCTCCGGGTCTTCCCGTCAGGGGTGCGGCCGCGCGCGGATCGCCCCCAGGGCCGCCACGATCTCCTCGACGTCCGTGCGGACGGTGGAGTCCGGATCCGCCACGCCGTCGCGAACCGTTCCCTCGCGGGGGCGCCCGTGCGTTTCCCGGAAACACGAATCCGGAACGCGGCGCCCCCTTGAGGTCCGTGGTACCATTTTCTTAGCACACGCCGCCCGGAGGAAGTCGATGGCAAGGAAGACGCTCGACAGTTTCGGCGCGAGAACGACGATGACGGTCGGCAAACGGAACTTCGAGATCGTGGGCCTGGAAGCCCTCGAAAAACGCGGCGTGGGCGCCGTCTCCCGCCTGCCCGTGTCGCTCCGGGTGCTTCTGGAGAACCTCCTGCGCCACGAGGACGGTGAGTCGGTGCGCGCCGAAGACGTCGTGGCCGTCGCCCGCTGGGAGCCGGGCGCCCCGCCGGAGCGGGAGATCGCCTTTCGGCCGGCGCGCGTGCTGCTCCAGGATTTCACCGGCGTGCCGGCGGTGGTCGATCTCGCCGCCATGCGCGACGCCGCCCGCCGGATGGGAGGAGACCCGAGCCGGATCAATCCGCTGATGCCGGCGGACCTCGTCATCGACCATTCCGTTCAGGTGGACCGGTTCGGGTCGGAAGGATCCTTCGGGGCGAACGTCGCCCGGGAAATGGAGCGGAACGGGGAGCGGTACGCGTTCCTTCGGTGGGGGCAGGGGGCGTTCCGCAACCTGAGGGTGGTCCCCCCGGGAACCGGGATCTGCCACCAGGTGAACCTCGAGTATCTCGCCCCCGTGGTCTTCCGGAAACGGAGCGGAAGGCGAACCCAGGCGTATCCCGACACGCTCGTCGGGACCGATTCCCACACCCCCATGATCAACGGCCTCGGGGTCGTCGGATGGGGTGTGGGAGGGATCGAGGCCGAGGCCGCGCTTCTCGGCCAGCCCCTCTCCATGCTCGTCCCCCAGGTCGTGGGATTCCGTCTTTCCGGGAGCCTTCCCGAAGGCGCAACCGCGACCGATCTGGTTCTGACCGTCACCCAGATGCTGCGGGAAAAGGGCGTCGTCGGGAAATTCGTCGAATTCTACGGTTCGGGGCTCTCCTCCCTTTCGCTGCCCGATCGTGCAACGATTTCCAACATGTCTCCCGAGTACGGCGCCACCATCGGCTTTTTCCCCGTCGACCAGGAGACGATCTCCTATCTCCGGTTTACCGGAAGGAACCGGGAGCAGGTCGCCCTCGTTGAGGAGTATTGCAGACTCCAGGGGCTGTTCCGCACGGACGATTCCCCCGACCCCGAATTCTCGGACGTCCTTTCCCTGGATCTTGCCGCCGTCGAACCGTGCCTTGCCGGTCCGAAGCGGCCGCAGGACCGCGTCCCCTTAAAGGAGGCGAGGGTATCCTTTTCCCGCTCTCTCGTCGGTTGGGACAGGGAACCGAAATCGTCCACTCCGGACGACCATGCGCGGTGGCAGGCGGAGGGGGGAAGACCTTCGGAGGATTCGGACATCGCGGAACCGGCGGGATCGGGAGAAGAGGGGGTCCTGGTCACCCTCGGGAGGACTTCGTTTCGTCTCTACGACGGGTCGCTGATGATCGCCGCGATCACCAGCTGCACGAACACCTCCAATCCGGCCGTCATGATCGGTGCCGGTCTGCTCGCCAAGAAGGCCGTCGAGCGGGGGCTGGACAAGAAACCGTGGGTCAAGACCAGCCTCGCACCGGGGTCGAAAGTCGTAAGCCGATACCTGGACAAGGCCGGTCTTACCCCCTATCTCGAAGCGCTCGGATTCCATCTGGTCGGATACGGATGCACCACCTGCATCGGCAACTCGGGCCCCCTTCCCGGACCGATCGCCGACGGGATCCGACGGGGGGACCTGGTCGCCGTGTCCGTCCTCTCCGGAAACCGCAATTTCGAGGGGCGCATTCATCCGATGAGTCGAGCGAACTACCTCGCGTCCCCGCCGCTCGTGGTCGCCTACGCGTTGGCCGGAAACATGGATATCGATCTGTATCGGGAGCCCGTCGGGTTCGACCCCAACGGCATTCCCGTCATGCTTCGCGACATCTGGCCGGCCCAGGAGGAGATCACGAAGGCGATCCGCGCGGCTGTCGGGGCGGACATGTTCCGGCAGGAGTACGCAGCGGTGTTCGAGGGCGACGAAGCATGGCGGGCCCTGCCGGTTCCGCAGGAGGAATGCTTCGCCTGGGAACCGTCCTCGACCTACGTCAAGCCCCCCCCGTTTTTCGCCGAACTCGCTCCCCGGCCGACGCCTCCAGCCGACCTGCGGGGCCTGCGGGTCCTGGCCGTGCTGGGAGATTCGGTGACCACCGACCATATTTCCCCCGCCGGGGACATCCCCGAGGGCAGTCCGGCGGGAAGGTACCTCCTCGAGAACGGAGTGGCCAGGGAGAACTTCAACTCCTACGGAAGCCGCCGGGGAAACCACGAGGTCATGATGCGCGGCACGTTCGCCAACATCCGCCTGCGCAACCTCCTCGCGCCCGGCACGGAAGGGGGATGGACGACCTCTCCGCCGGGCGGCGAGACGACGACGATCTTCGACGCGGCGATGCGGTACGCGCAGGACGGGATCCCCCTGCTCGTCGTCGCCGGCAAGGAGTACGGCTCCGGCTCCTCGCGCGACTGGGCGGCCAAGGGACCGAAACTGCTGGGGGTCCGGGCGGTGCTGGCCGAGAGCTTCGAGCGGATCCACCGCAGCAACCTGGTCGGCATGGGAATCCTTCCGC
>CAYWOT010000021.1:0-17389 GCA_964459975.1 uncultured bacterium | reverse complement strand
ATGTAGCCGCAAAGGTCCATCCCCGCCAGCTCGTCGAGTTTTTTCTGCGCAAATTCCCGCATCCTGTCGGTGTGGTCGATGCCGCTGTTGATCGTCACCAGCCGGGGCGCCTTGGGGTCCCCTAAGAGGCGCATCGGCTCGCGGGGCGTGGGCAGCCCGCATTCCACCTCCGGGCACACCGGCACCCACGTAACGAACCTCCCCAGCGTCTCCATCAGGTACGCGTCCCGCTTGTGCCCCCCGTCGTAGCGGACCTTCTCCCCCAAAAGGCACGCGCTGATCAGGATCCGGATTTCCTGCGGCATCTCGTGCGCTCTTCCCCCGCGTCGCGGTTTGGGATATAACTCTTATCCTGTACATTGTAGGGATTCGCCTCGTGGCGACAAAGGGCCTTCCATGAAAATCGACATCCGGCTTGCCGCGTCCGAAGAGAGGCGGGAGAAACCCGCCGACGAATCCGCTCTAGGCTTCGGGAAGATCTTCTCCGACCACATGTTCCTGATGCGGTACCGGGAAGGGATCGGGTGGCACGACGCTTCGGTAGTCCCCTACGGGCCCCTTCCCATCGACCCGGCGGCGCTCGTTTTGCACTATGGGCAGGAGATCTTCGAGGGGCTAAAGAGCTACCGTGGGCCGCAGGGATCGGTGTGCCTCTTCCGCCCGGAGAAGAACTTCGAACGGATGAACCAGTCGGCAAAGCGTCTGTGCATGCCTCAAATTCCGGTGGAGGACGCGCTCGAGGCGGTCTGTGCGCTTCTGCGGGTCGACCGCGACTGGATCCCCGCCGCGCGCGGCACCTCGCTCTACATCCGGCCCACGATGATCGCCACGGAGGCGGGATTGGGTGTTCGGCCTTCGGCCGAGTACCTCTTCTACATCATCACCGGACCCGTCGGAAGCTACTACGCGCGGGGCTTGGAGCCCGTGCGCATTTTAGTCGAAGAGAAGTACGTGCGCGCGGCCCGCGGCGGCTTGGGCGAGGCCAAGGCGGGAGCCAACTACGCCGCGAGCCTCCTGGCGGCGAAGCTCGCCAAGGAGAGCGGCTACGACCAGGTGCTGTGGCTCTCCGCCGACGGGCTCAGGCTGGTGGAAGAGGTGGGCACGATGAACATCTTCTTTGTGATCGGCGACGAGCTCATCACTCCCCCGCTGTCGGGGTCGATCCTGCCCGGCGTGACGCGCGACTCGGTCCTGACCATCGCCCGGGACTGGGGGCTTACGGTGGCCGAGCGGCGCATCGACGTGGAGGAGCTTGGGGCAGCGATCGCGGACAAGACCCTGCACGAGGCGTTCGGGACCGGAACCGCGGCCGTCATCTCGCCGGTGGGGACGTTCCGGTACCGCGGGCAGGAGATGGTGGTCAACGGGGGCGCGCCCGGGGCGCTCTCGCAGAAGCTGTTCGCCGAGATCACCGGGATTCAGTACGGAGAGATTCCCGACCGCTACGGGTGGGTGCGCCGGGTGCAGTAGCCTCTCGTCGGGCGCGCTTCGTTTTCCTCTTCAACCGACCGACCGCAACCTTGGAAAGAAAGGAGGCGCCCCGTGGACTTCGGGATGCAGGGGAAGGCCGCACTGGTATGCGCAGCGAGCAAGGGGATCGGGCGGGCGTGCGCGGAAGCTCTGTCGGCCGAAGGGGCGCGCGTGGCGATCTGCGCCCGCGACGAGAAGACGCTCTCGGACACGGCGGCCGAGATCTCGACGAAGACCGGAAACGAGGTGATCCCGGTGCAGGCCGACGTGGCCCGGATGGGCGACATCGACGCCCTCTTCTCCCGGATCGCCAAGGCGTTCGGCACGCTGCACATCCTGGTGACCAACGCCGGGGGGCCGCCCGCCTCGGGATTTGCCGGCGCGTCCGACGAGGACTGGGAGAAGGCGTTTACGCTCAACTTCCAAAGCACCGTGCGGTGCATCCGCAAGAGCCTTCCCTGGATGACGGGCCAGAAGTTCGGCCGGATCGTCTGCCTGACGTCGTTTTCCGTCAAGCAGCCGATCGACAACCTGATCCAGTCCAACGCCGTGCGCAGCGCGGTCGTGGGGATGACGAAGACCCTCTCCCGGGAGGTCGCCGAGCACAACGTGACCGTGAACAACATCTGCCCGGGATACGTGCTGACCGAGCGCCTCAAGTCCCTGATCGAGAAGCGGGCCGCCGAGAGCGGGATGTCGGTGGAGGAGGCGATGGCGGGGGGAATAACCGAGATCCCCGCGGGGCGGTTCGGACGGCCGGCCGAGGTGGGGGCGCTCGTCGCGTTTCTTGCGTCGGAAGCCGCCTCGTACATCACGGGGACGACGATCCAGGTCGACGGGGGGCTAATCCGGGGGCTGCTGTAACCGAAGCCGCGCAAAGACCTCGGCCCGGGAGAGACCGGCGATGCGCACGATCTTGTTGCGGCCTTTGCTTCCGGCGACGATCTCCACACGCGAGCGCGGGACGTCCAACGTTTGCGCCAGGAACCGGACGAGGGCCTCGTTGGCGCGGTTCTCGAGCGGGGGGGCGGTCAGGCGCACGCGGACGGCTCTTCCCGCAAATCCCGCAACCGCGTCGCGCGAGGCGCGCGGCACCACGCGGACCTCGATCGTGACGGCCTCCTCCCGGATCGTCGGGGCGCCCTTGGTCACCACTCACATCCTCAGCGCCAGGTCGTAGAGCGTCTGGACCACGAACAGCCGGATGAAGTAGATCGCGAAGATCACGAGCAGCGGGGAGAAGTCGATGCCCGCGGTCATGAGCAGCGGGATCCGGCGGCGAAGCCAGGACAGGACCGGGTCGGTGATCGAGTAGAGGATCCGGACGATCGCGTTGTACGGGTCGGGGTTGACCCAGGAGAGGACCGCCCGGATGATGATGATCCACATGTACGCGGACAGGCCGATGTCCAGGATCCGCGCCACGGCAAACAGGAAGTTTTTTGCGACGAACATCGAGACCTCCTCGTCAGGTCGATAGTTCGCGGCTGCGCTGCCAGGCGGCGAAGACCGCCTGCTGCACGGTGCCGCGGAAGGCCCCCGTCTCGAGCGCGGCGACCCCGGCGGCCGTCGTGCCCGCCGGCGAGGTGACCATGTCCTTTAGCTCCGCGGGGTGTCTCCCCGTCTCGCGCACCATCCGCCCCGCCCCCTCCACGGTGGCGGCCGCCAGGCGAATCGCGTCGGCGCGCGCCATCCCGGCGCGGACCGCACCTTCGGCCAGCGCCTCGATGAACAGGAACGCGTAGGCCGGGCCCGAACCGGAGAGCGCGGTCACGACGTCCAAGAGCTCCTCGCGGGGGAACTCGGCGACCTCCCCGAAGGAGGCGAAGATCTTCCGGGCCCGCTCCTTTTCCTCGGCCGGGATATCGCCCGCGAAGAAAAGGCCGGTGCTGCCCATCCCCACCTGGGCGGGGGTGTTGGGCATCGCCCGGACCACGCGGGCGCCCTCCCCCAGCGCGGCCACAAAGATCCGGGTCGGCACGCCGGCGGCGATCGAGATGACGAGCTTGCCCCTGGCGGCGCGCGAAGGCACGGCCCGCAGCGCCTCCTTGACCGCCTGGGGCTTGACGGCGAAGATCACCGTCCCGCACCGGCCGAACAGCTCGGCCAGGTCCTTTGCCACCGAGACGCCGAAGCGCCCGCGGAGGACGTCGGCGCGCCCCGGGGCGACGTCCTGGACGATCACCTCTTCCGGCGCGACCAGCTTCGCGGCGAGGATCCCGCGGATCATCGCCTCGCCCATGTTTCCCGCCCCGACGAATCCGATCCCGTTCATCCCCTTTTACCTCGTCCGGCTGCCGAAGAGGGCCGTGCCGACGCGCACAATCGTCGCGCCCTCCTCGATCGCCGCCTCGAAATCGTTGGACATCCCCATGGAAAGCTCCGTCATCCCCGCGCCCGCGCCGCCCCGGCCGACGCACTGCGTAAGAATCGCCCGCAGGCGACGGAAGTGCGGCCTGCTCGCTTCGGGATCGTCGGCCCACGGGGGAATCGCCATCAGGCCTTTGACCGCGACCCCGGGCAGCCCTTGAGCCGCGTCGACCAGGCGAAAGACCTGGCTCTCGGCCACGCCCGCCTTGCTCTCCTCGCTCCCGAGGTTGACCTCCAGAAGCACCGGGATCACCCGGCGCTGTTCCGCGGCGCGGCGGGAGATCTCCTCGAGGATCTCCACGGAATCGACGGTCTGGATCCACGCAAAAAGCGAGACGGCCTTCTTGACCTTGTTGCGCTGGAGCCTGCCGATCAGGTGCCACTCCGCCTGCGGATACGCGCGGATCTTTTCTTCGGCCTCCTGGACGTAGTTCTCGCCGAAGACGGTGACGCCGGCGGCGAGCGCCTCTCCGACGAGCGCGGCGGGCTGGGTCTTGGAGGCCCCGACCAGGCGGACGTCGGAGGGGGTGCGGCCGCAGCGCTCCGCGGCCCGCGCGATCTGCTCCGCCACTCGGTCGGCCCTCTCCCGGATCGTCTCCGCGCCGTTCATCGCCGGGGCGCCTCGTACCAGCCGGGCCCGTTGCGCGACACCGTGATGAGCCTTGCGTGGCCAAGCATCGCGACCACCCGCGTCATCGGCAGACCCACGACGTTCGTGAACGACCCGGCGATCCGGTCGATGAGCAGGTTGCCGGCCCCCTGCGCCGCGTACGCGCCGGCCTTGTCGTCCCCCTCCCCCTGCCGCACGTACGCGTCGATCTCCCTCTGGGAGAGCCTGCGGAAGTGGACCCGCGTCGTCTCGATCGCCTCTTCCCGGTAGGCGCGGGCCGCGCACAGAAGGCTTACCGCCGTGTGCACGAGGTGCTCCCGGCCCGCCAGCATCGTAAGCATCCGGGCGCTCTCGGCGGGGCTGCGCGGCTTGCCCAGGACCCTCGCGCCGACCACGACGATCGTGTCCGCGGACAGAACGTACGAGTCCGGGAACCGTTTGGCCGCCTGCGCCCCCTTCTGGCGGGCGATCCGCCGGGCGAAGCGCTTGGGAGGCTCGCCCGGGACGAGGAGCTCCTCGACCCGCGCGGGGGCCACGCGAAACGGAATCCCCACCGCGCGAAGAAGCTCCCTGCGCCTCGGGGAAGCGGACGCCAATATCAACACCGGATGCGACGGCACGCACCCTATTATAGCGGCAACACCGTCCTTGACCACCCAAACTTGCTGTGCTAAAAGAGGAAAACCTTCTTTTTGCCATGGGGTCCGCCATGAGCCTCAAAACGATCAACGTCCGAACGGAAAGTCCCCAGCAGTTCATCGACATCACCCACACCGCCCGGCTCGTCGTGCGGGAAAGCGGCGTCACCCGCGGCACGTGCCAGGTGTTCGTCCCCCACACGACCGCGGCGGTCACGATCAACGAGAACACCGACCCCAACGTCCAGCAGGACCTGTTGAACGTCCTGGAAAAGCTCGTTCCGTCCAAGGGAAGCTACCAGCACTCCGAGGGAAACGCGCACGCCCACGCCAAGGCGTCTCTCATCGGCTCGACCGTCACGGTGTTCATCGAGTCCGGGCAGCTCGTGCTGGGGACGTGGCAGTCGGTCTACCTGTGCGAGTTCGACGGGCCCCGGACGCGCAACATCCTGTTCCGCATTACGCCCGGATGACGCTCTCGTAGCGGGCCCGCAGCGCGGCCCGTGGAAGGCCGCCCTCGACCACGTCCCACGGAAAGACTTCGTCCGCCTCCTTCTCGCGGAAGACGATTTCGGAGAGCGCCTCGGGCCGAGGGAGCTTCGCCCTTCGGTCCTGCGCCTGCCGAAGGAACTCTTCCACCCGGCGGTCGGAGAGCCCCAGGTACCCCTGGAGGACGGCGCCTCGGGGAGAGTCGGACCGCACCCGTACGTTGGCGAGCGGCCCGGCCGCCGAGGCGATCTCGCGCTGCCTTTTTTTCAGCTCCTTTTCGGGCGCCATCGGCGCCCACTGCGCCGGGGTGAACGGCTTGGGCACGAAGGGCGACAGGACCGCCGTGACCGTGCCCATCCGCCCCACCGCGCGGGCCTCGTCCAGGACCTCCCGCCGGAAGGCGGCGAGAAAGGAGGCTGCGCCCTGCGTTTCCTCGCCCGCAGAAGCGCCCGGGAGCCCGCACAGAAAATAGAGCTTGAACGAGACGACCCCCGCGCGCACCAGCGCCCGCGCCGCCTTGAAGAAGACGGCGTCGCCGACCCGCTTGCCGATGCGCGCCCGAAGCGCCTCGTCGCCCGCCTCCGGAGCCAGGGCGGCCGTGCGCAGGCCGCTTCGCCCGAGGATCCCGGCGATCTCGTCGTCGACCGCGTCGGCCCGGACCGACGCCGGCGAGACCGACCCGCCCCGCGCCAGGATCTCGTTCGAGAAGCTGCGGAAATGCCTCCAGTCGAGGACCGCCGCACCGATCAGGCCCACGGTCGTCCGATGGAGCCACAGGGCGTCCACCACTCTGCGTACGTGTTCAAGCGGCACCTCCCGGAAGTCGGGGCAGGCGTGCGCGGCCGCGCAGAAGCCGCACGCCCTCGGGCAGCCGCGCGACGTCTCGACGAGCGTCATCCCGGAAAGCTCCGCGTCCTGCGAAAGGACCGGGGGGATGGCCGGATACCGGTCGAGCGGAAGCACCTCCCGGACGACGCGGGCGGGAAAGCCGGGGCGGGGAACGAGGCCTAAGAAACGGCCGGGGGCGCTTAGGCCCTTTCCCCTCGGCGGGCCGTACGCGGGGTCGTATCCGGCGGGCACGAAGACCCCGGGAACCTCGGCGAGAGCGCGCAGATACCCGACGTCCGCGGGGCGGGGCCCGCCCAGGGTAAGGATCGAATCGACCGCCCGTTCCCCGTCTCCCACCACCACCGCGTCGGCCACCGCTCCCACCGGCTCGGGCGAGAGCGACGCGGCGAACCCGCCGGCCAGGACGAGCGGGCGCCGCCTTGGCGCGGCAGCCTGTTGTGCGTCGCGGTCGGTCCGAAAAGGGACGACCCCTCCGCCTGCGAGCATCGCGGGGAGGTTTACGAGGTCGTTTTCGTAGGAAAGGGAGAAGGCGACGACGTCGAAGTCCGCAAGCGGGCGGCTGCTCTCCAGCGTGCAGAAGGCGGGCCCGCCGCCGGCCCGCCCCCGCTTCCGGTCCTCCCCTCCCGGAAACCCGAGGATCCGCTGCTCCCGCTCCCCGGGCAAAAAGGCCCGCTCACACACGGCGTCGGGCCGGGCGTTGATCCGCCCATAGACCGAGAGGAACCCCAGGTTCGACATCCCGGCTTCGTAGCGGTTCGGATAGAGGAGGGCGACGCTTTGCCGCCCTCCCCATTCCTTGCGAACCGCCCCGATCTCGCGGGACAGGACCTCATCGTGAAGCCTTTGGATCTCCCACGTCATACGCCGGGGGGCCGGCGGCGCAGGAACGTCGGGATGTCGAACTCCTCCATCGGCTGTTCCTCGGCCTGCTTCTCGGGCGCGGGCGGAGGCGGAGGCGCCTGCGCCGCCCTCTCGGGCTCCCGGGCCTGCGCGGCCCGAAGGAACGTCGGCTTTTCCAGGTCCTCGCGCCCCACCAGCTTGATCGCGCGGCGCGGGGCCTTCCAGATCGTCTCGGCCACGCCCGATTCGAAGCCGGTGGCGATCACGGTGATCTTGAGCTCGTCTCCCATCGTCTCGTCGATCACCGTCCCGAAGATGATGTTCGCTTCGTCGTCGGCCTCCTCCTGGATGAGGTTGGCCGCCTCGTGCACCTCGTTCATGGAGAGCGAGGCCCCCGCCGTGACGTTGAAGAGGATGCCGCGCGCTCCCCGGATCGCGACGTCCTCGAGCAGCGGGCTGGAGATCGCCTTCTCGGCGGCCGCCATCGCCCGGTTCTGGCCGGTGGCCGCGCCCGTTCCCATGAGCGCCACCCCGGCGCTGGACATGATCGTCTTGACGTCCGCGAAGTCCAGGTTGATGTAGCCGGGCTTGGTCACGAGCTCCGAGATCCCGCGCACGGCCTGGTAGAGGACCTCGTCGACCTTGCGGAACGCCTCCACGAAGCGCATCTCCTTGCCGGCGATCAGAAGCAGCTTTTCGTTGGGGATGACGATGATCGTGTCCACGATGCCGCGCAGCTCTTTCAAGCCCGTCTCGGCCTGCTTGCGCCTCGTTGCGCCCTCGAACGAGAAGGGACGCGTGACCACGGCCACGGTGAGCGCCCCGACCTCGCGCGCGACCTCCGCGACGACCGGTCCCCCGCCGGTGCCCGTGCCGCCCCCCAGCCCCGCCGTCAGGAACACCATGTCGGCGCCCAGGAGCGACTCGCGGAGGATGTCCCGGTCCTCCTGGGCGGCCTGCCGCCCGACGTCCGGATTGGCCCCGGCGCCCAGGCCCTTGGTGAGCTTCGCGCCGAGCTGGATCTTGAGCGGCGCCAGGTTCTTCGAGAGGGCCTGCGAGTCGGTGTTGGCGGCGATGAACTCCACGCCGGTCAAGCCCTCCTCGATCATCGTGTTGATGGCGTTCCCGCCGCCGCCTCCCAGGCCGAAGACCTTGATGACCGCCTGGCACCGGTTTTCCTCAACGAGTGTGAACATGTGCACCTCCTTTTGGTCGTTCCACGGGTATTCAAAAGAACTGGGATACGATCCGCTTCATCCGGGCGAGCCATCCCTGCCCGCCCGACTCCTCCTCGGAGTCCGCGCGGCTCTCGGCGAGCTGCGCCCCGTAGAGGACGAGCCCCACCGCCGTCGCGAAGGTCGGGCTGTTGACGACCTCCGCCATCCCGCCGATCCCGATGGGCATCCCCCGCCGGACGGGCATGTGGAAGACCCGCTCGCCCAGTTCGGGCAGTCCGTCGAGGCGCGAGCCGCCCCCGGTCAGCACGATGCCCGCGCCCAGCATCTCCTCGAAGCCCGAGCGCAGGATCTCCTTGCGCACCAGCGTGAAGATCTCCTCCGCGCGGGGCTCGATGATCTCGCTCAAGTACTGCCGCCGGATCGGCCGCGGCTGCCGTCCGCCCACCCCGGGGAGCTCGACCAGCTCGTCGCGGCGCACCTTCTGGATCGCCGCGCACCCCGAGGCGATCTTCAAGGTCTCCGCGTCGGCGGCGGGGACCCGCAAGCCCACCGCGATGTCGGCGGTGATGTTGGATCCGCCCAGGGGCAGGACGAAGGTGTGGCGCAGGGCGCTGTCGGAGAAGACGGCCATGTCCACCGTTCCGCCGCCGAAGTCCAGAAGCGCCACGCCGACCTCGCGCTCCTCCGGGGTGAGCACCGCCTCCGCCGAGGCCAGCGGGGACAGGACGATGTCGACGATGTTCACTTCCGCCTTCTCCACGCACCGCACGAGGTTGCGCGTGCTGGGCAGGTCGTCGGTCACGACGTGAACCCGCGCGTCCAGGCGGATCCCGGTCATCCCGCGCGGATCCTTGATGCCGGGCATGTCGTCGACGATGAACTCCTGGGTCAGGACGTGCAGGATCTCGCGGTCCGCGGGCAGCTCGACGGCCTTGGCCAGGTCGAGCACCCGGGCGACGTCGGCCTCGGTCACCTCGCGCTCGTTGCGCACCGAGACCGCCGCGTGGCTGTTGAAGGACTTGATCAGGGGACCCGCCACGCCGACCAGGGCGGAGTCCACCGCTACGCCGGTCATTTTCTCGGCCTCCGCCACGCTCTGCGCGATCGACCGGACCGTTGCGTCCACGTTCACGACGGAGCCCTTGCGCATTCCCTCCGTCGGGCAGGTCCCCATCCCGAGAATCTCGATCCCCTCGGCGGTCTTCCTCGCGACGACCGTCGCGACCTTGCTCGATCCGACATCCAGCCCGGTGATCACCGGTCCCGCCGATGCGTCCACGTCAGTCCCCCGCCCGCACGAAGATGCGGCCCGCCGTCTTCAAGTCCACCACGCCCGTCACCTGCCCGAGCCTCGCCAGCTTCGGCATCGCCTGCTCGATCCGCCGGATCGCCTCGCCGAAATCCATCGTGCCGATCTTGAGCGACAGGCCGTAGTCGCGGGTCACCACGGTGTACCCGTCCTGCGCGTCGAAGTGGATCTCGGAAATGTTGCGGCTCAAGACGCTGTCCTCCGCGCGGTGCAGCAGCGCGATCGTGCGCCTAAGGTTCCGCATCGTGACGGGATCCCGCGCCGCCAGGTCGGCGCGCGAAAAGCCGGTGAGGATCGGCAGGTCCTTCGGATCGTAGGCGGTCAGCCGCTTGAAGATCGTCCCCCGTTCGTCCACGTAGTAGAGCGCGTCCAGGTTGATCATCGCGACCGGCTCCCGCTCCTTGATCCGCACGATCAGGGTGTCGGGGAAGACCTTCCGGATCGCCACGTTCCGCACGTACGGGTGGGACAGGATGCGCCGCCCGATCGCCTCCTTGGAGAGCGACCAGATGTTGCCCCGGGGAACCCCGCGCAGGATCCCCGCGATCTCGTCGCCGGAGACGTGGGAGCACGGATTGACGTCGACGATTCGCACGGAGAAGATCTCCGAGCGGGTCAGCCGCTCGTACGCGGCGGCCCCGCCCCACCCCAGGAGCAGGACGGCGGCGATCACCGCCGCCGCCGCGGCCGCCTGCCGGACCGGCACGCGGCCGGCGCTCTTCTGCGCGTGCTTCTTCCTCGGCGGCGCGGAGCGCAGGCGCTTGCGCCTGCCCAGGGATTTCTTGTGGTATGCCTTGTACTCGATCATCTATTTCCCGAGCCCCGCATCGTCCAGGATCTCCTCGACCAGGTCCTCGAACGGCATGCCGTCGAACCGGGCGGCCTTCGGCAGAAGGCTCGTCTCCGTCATCCCCGGGATCGTGTTCGCCTCCAGGCAAAAGACCGCGCCGGTGGCGTCGACGCGGTAGTCGAGCCGGGCGCCCCCGCGCAGCGACAGCGCCTGCGCGGCGGCGCGCGTGTACTCGGCCGCCCGCAGGAGGATGTCGCGGTCCATCGGCACCGGGATCACGTAGTCGGTCTCGCCCACCGTGTATTTGGAACGGTAGTCGTAGAAGCCCGATCCGGATTTCGGCACGATCTCGATGGCGGGAAGGATGCGGCCGTTTACGATTCCCACCGTGATCTCCCGGCCGGCCACGTACCCCTCGGCCAGCACGCGGCGGTCGTACCGGCCCGCTTCGGCCATCGCGGCGGCCCAGCCGCCCGAGTCGCGCACGATGGTGATCCCCACCGTGGACCCCTCGCGGTCCGGCTTCACCACGAGGGGGAACCCGAACGACGGCGGCTCCGGAACGGCCTCTTCGCAGGCCTCGAAGACGGCGTCCGGCGGGCAGGGAACGCCGGCAGCCGCCGCGACCCGCTTCGTCAGCACCTTGCTCATGGACACCGCGGAGGCGGCCACGCCCGACCCGGTGTAGGGAAGCCGCGCCAGCTCCAGGGCGCCCTGGATGCAGCCGTCCTCGCCGTAGCGGCCGTGGAGCGCGATGAACGCCACGTCGATCCGGGCCTCGCGGATGCTCTTCAGCCAGTCGGACCGCAGGTCGATCTCCGTAACGGCGTATCCTTTTTGCCGGAGGGCCTGCGCGACGCACGCCCCGGTCTTCAAGGAAACCTCCCGCTCGGAGGACTCTCCGCCGAACAGGACGCCGATCGTCCTGCCCCGGTATCGGCCCCTCTCAGTCACCCGCGTCCCCCCAGACCTTGACCTCGGCGGCGAGCGTGATGCCGGAGACGGAGCGGACCGCTTCGCGCGCCCAGGCGATGAGCCGAAGGACGTCGGCCGCAGTGGCCCGCCCCCGGTTGATCACGAAATTGGCGTGCTTCTCGGAGAACGCCGCGTCTCCTTCCCTCGCTCCCCCGACGCCGGCGCGCGCGAGCAGAACGCCCGCGGCCTCGGGGCCGGCGGGGTTGCGGAAGGTCGACCCGAACGTGCGCTTCCCCCACGGCTGGGTGGCGCGGCGCCGCTCGTTTAAGACCTTCATCCGGGCGAACGATTCGTCGGCGTTCCCGGGACGCAGCCGAAAACCGGCGCGGACGATGATTCCCTGCACCGGGTAGACCGCCGCCCGGTACGCGAACCGGATGTCCTGGGCCCCGACGCGGTGAAGGTCGCCCCCCGGCTCCACGATCTCCACCCATTCGACGAGCTCCCCGATCGTGCGCCCGTAGGCCCCCGCGTTCATGCGCAGCGCTCCGCCCACCGTGCCCGGGATCCCGCCCAGCTCCTCGGCCCCCGACAGCGTGGACAGGGCGCACAGCACCGACAGCCTCGGGAGCATCACGCCCGCCTCGGCGACGACCGTCCCCTGCGCGCTGAACAGCACCTTGCCCATGTTTCTCTTCAGGCAGACGACCGTACCGCGCACGCCGCGGTCCGAAACGAGCAGGTTGCTGCCCGCCCCCAGCGCGCGGATCTCGCGGTTGACTCCGCCCTCCTCCGCGAGGACCTGCTGCACCTCCCGCACCGAGTGAGGAAAGACCATCCGCTCGGCCGGGCCGCCGATCCCGACGGTGGTGAACTCCCGCATCTCGGCGCCGAAGACCTCTTCGACCGTTGCCATCCCGCCTCCCGGCCGGCCGTTCACGCCCCGCTCCCTACCGCGATACGATGCCTTCTGCCAATTTCCAGACATCTCCGGCCCCCATGGTGAGTAAGATATCGCCCGGCGCGAGCTGCTCCCGGACGGTTGCTTCCGCTTCCGCGGCCTGCCCGGCGTAGACGGCGGCCCGGTGTCCGTGGTCCCGGATCGCGGCGCACAGACCCTCGCCCGTCGTTCCCGGGATCGGCACCTCCCCGGCGGGGTAGACGTCGAACACGAACAGCAGATCCGCGTGGTGGAACGCGGAGAGGAAATCGTGGAACAGGGCGTGCGTGCGCGAATAGCGGTGCGGCTGGAAGGCGACCACGATCCGCCGCCCCGGCCACACCTCCCGGGCGGCGGCCAGGGTCGCGCGGATCTCCGCGGGATGGTGCGCGTAGTCGTCCACGACCACGACCCCGCCGCGCTCGCCCCGGACCTCGAACCGCCGGTGCACGCCCCGGTAGTCGGCCAGGCCCTCGCGGACCTTCTCGAACGGGATCCCCAGCTCCCGGGCCACGGCCGCCGCCGCAAGCGCGTTGCTCACGTTGTGCCGGCCGGGGGCGGCGAGCGAGACCCGGCCCTCGCTCTGCCCGCGGCAGCTGATCTGGAACCGGGTCCCCATGCCCTCGACCGCAACCTCGTCGGCGCGGTAGTCGGCCTGCGCGGAAAAGCCGTACGTGACGAACGTCTTGCGGAGGGCGGGAATGAGGTCCTGGACGTTGGGATGGTCGGCGCAGAGCACCGCGAACCCGTAGAAGGGAACCTTGTTGAGGAAATGGAGGAAGGTCTCCTTGATCTGCCCGATTCCCGAGTAGTAGTCGAGGTGCTCCGGGTCGATGTTCGTCACCACGGCCACCGTGGGAGAAAGCGTGACGAACGACCCGTCGCTCTCGTCGGCCTCCGCCACCAGGAAGTCCCCGGAGCCGAGCTTGGCGTTGGAGCCCAGGCTGTTGAGCCGGCCGCCCACGACCGCGGTCGGATCCCAGCCGGCGGCCGCGAGGACCGTGGCCACCATGGACGTCGTGGTCGTCTTCCCGTGCGTCCCGGCGATCGCGATGCCGTACTTGACCCGCATGAGCTCGGCGAGCATCTCGGCGCGCGGGATCACCGGGATCTTTCGCCGGTGGGCCTCGAGCACCTCGTCGTTGTCGGGGCGGACGGCCGAGGAGACCACCACCACGTGCACGTCGTCGGGGATGTTGCCGGCCTCGTGGCCCAGGCGGACCTGCGCACCCAGGCGCACGAGCCGTTCCGTGGTGTCGGACGCGCGCAGGTCGGAGCCGCTCACCCGGTAGCCGAGGTTCATGAGGAGCTCGGCGATCCCGCTCATCCCGATCCCCCCGATCCCCACGAAGTGGATGCGGATTCCCTTCCTATACACCGGCGTTACGCCCCTTTCCCGATCGCGGCAAGCGCCGAGCGGACGATCGCGAACGCCGCGTCCGGCCGCGAGAACCGCAGCGCCCCCTCCCGGGCCGCCGTGAAGCGGTCCGGCTCCCCGGCCCACAGGGAGAACCGCTCCCACAGCGCCGCCGGGGTCGCCTCATCCTGGAGCATCCACACGCCGCCCCCCGCCGCGCAGAACTCTTGGGCGTTCTTCTCCTGGTGCCGGTCCGCGGCGAACGGGTACGGGATCAGCACGCACGGCCTGCCGAACAGCGCCGCCTCGGCGATGGAGACGGCGCCCGCGCGCATGAGCACCGCGTGGCACCGGGCGAAGACGTCCCCGATCCGGTCGGTAAAGGGAAACGCCTCCACGGGGAGCTCCTCGCGCCGCACCGCGTCGGCGACCGTGTCGAAGCCGCGCTCCCCGGTCTGCAGGAGGAACCGCATCCCGCTTCCCGCGCGCCGCGCGATCCGTCCCATGCCGAGCACCAGCTCGTTGATCGCCCGGGCGCCCTGCGACCCTCCCATCGCGAACACGGTAAACGGCGGCGGAGGCGGCGCGCCTTGCCGCGCCATCGCTGCGGCATCCACGATCTCCCGCCGCACGGGGTTCCCGGAGACGGTCCCCCGCCCCGGCGGAAAGTGCGGGACCGCGCCCTCGAAGCCCGTGTACACCCGCCGGGCAACCTGCGCGAGGATCCGGTTCGACCGCCCGGGAAGGGCGTTCTGCTCCTGCAGGAACAGGGGGATGCGCACCGCGGCCGCGGCCAGCGCGACCGGCACCGAGGCGTACCCGCCGACGCCGATGACGAGGTCCGGCCGCCTGCGGCGCAGCACGACCGCCGACATCCCCAGGCCCCCGATCATCCGCGCCACCCCGCGCGCCCCGCGCAGCCCCTTGCCCAGGACCTGCCCGGAGGAGACGAAGTCGATCTCGAACCCGCGCGCGGGCACCGCCCTCGCCTCGAGGCCCGAGGCGGTCCCCACGAACGAGGCGACGCCGCCGGGGACGTGGGAGACGAACGCCGCCGCAAGCGCAAACCCCGGGACGACGTGCCCGCCGGTTCCCCCGCCTGCGATCAACAACCTCTTCGACAACCGATTCCGCCCCTTTCATCGAGATATTGGTGAGGACCCCCATCGCCGCCAGGTGGAGGATGATCGAGCTGCCTCCGTAGCTCAAGAACGGCAGCACCATGCCCTTCGGCGGCAGCATCTTCAAGCCCACCATCATGTTCGCCAGGGCCTGCACGCCGATCACGGTCGCGATGCCCATCGCCAGGTACTTCCCGAACGGGTCGCGGGCGCGCCGGCCGATCCGGAAGCCGACCCAGACGAGAGTCATGAAGCAGGCGCCCACGGCGACCACCCCCGCAAAGCCCAGCTCCTCCCCGATGACGGAGAAGATGTAGTCGGTGTGCAGCTCCGGCAGGTAGAACAGCTTCTGCTTCCCGGCGCCGATCCCGGTCCCGAAGACGCCGCCGTTGGAAAAGGCGATGAGGGACTGCACGACCTGGTACCCAGCCGCGCGCGCCTGGGAGAACGGATCGAAGAAGGCCGAGAGGCGCGCCATCCGATACGGCTTGGCCGCGATCGCCGCCACCACCCCGGCCATGCCCGCGATCCCCACCCCGGTAAGGAGCTTCCACGGAAACCCCGCGATGAACAGGATCGCCACGAACGACGCGGTGACGACGACCGCCATGCCGAAGTCCGGCTCCTTTAAGATCAGCCCGACGTAGAGCGCCATGACGAGCAGCATGGGGACGAAGGCCTTTCCCTTCCCGCAGGCGATCTCCCCTTTTCGGTCGACCGCGTACGCCGCGTACGCGATCAGGGCGAACTTGGCGAGCTCCGACGGCTGGAAGGTGAAGAGCCCCAGGTCCAGCCACCGGTCGGCGCCGTTGGCCGTGTGCTGGAGGCCCGGGACGAAGACCAGCACGAGAAGCAACAGGGTCCCGCCCATCAGGTACGCGATGCGCCGGCGGAGGACGTCGTAGTCGATCCGGGAGAGAAAGAGCGCCGCGGAGGCGCCGACCGCCAGGAACAGGACCTGCCGCTTGAGGTAGTACGCCGTGTCGTGCCCGAGCCGCGCCGACGCCCCCGCCGTGACCGACGAGGCGCTGTAGACCATCACCGCGCCCAGCGCGGCGAGAATCACCGTGCACAGGGTGAGGATCAGGTTTTCATGGCGCTTTCCGATCGTCATTCCGGAAGCTCCTTCACCGCGTCCTGGAACGCGTCGCCGCGCTCCTCGAAGCTGCGGAACATGTCGAAGCTCGAGCACGCCGGCGACAGCACGACGACGTCGCCGTCCCGGGCGACGGCGGCCGCCTCCCGGACCGCCTCGGCAAGAGTCCCGGCGGCCCGCAGGGGGACGGCGCCCGCAAGGTCCCGCTCCATGCGGCCGCGCGCCTCGCCCAGAAGGATCGCGGCCCGCGCCTTGCGGGCGAGGGCGTCGCGCAGGGGGCGGAAGTCGAGCCCCTTGTCCTTGCCGCCCGCGATCAGCACCACCGGCTCGGCGAACCCCTCCAGGCACTTCAGGACCGCGCCGACGTTGGTCGCCTTCGAGTCGTCGATGTAGGAGACCCCGCGAACCCGGCGGACGAACTCCACGCGGTGGGGAAGCCCGAGAAATTGCCCCATCGCTTCCCGCACGCTCTCGGGCGGGATCCCCATGCGGCGGGCGGCCCCGATCGCCGCCATCGCGTTCTCCACGTTCTGGAGCCCCGGCGTCCGGAGCAGCGAGGACGGATAGCGCTCCTCGGCCGGTTCGTCCCGGTAGACGAGGTCCTCCCCGTCCCGGAAGACGCCCCGGGGCAGAACCCGGGACAGGGAGAACGGAACCCGCGCCGAAGGGATCCCCTCCAGGCGGCCCATGACCTGCGGGTCGTCGGCGTTGACCACGGCCGAGTCGTCCGGCCCCTGGTTGCGGAAGATCTCCATCTTCGCCTCGGCGTACGCTTTGAGGTCGCGGTACCGGTCGCGGTGGTCCTCGGTGATGTTCAAGAGGACCGCCACGGAGGGGCGGAATGCGTCGACGGCCTCGAGCTGGAAGCTCGAGGCCTCGATGACCGCCCAGTCGTACGGCTCGCCGGCCGCCCCCGCGAAGGGGGGGCCCAGGTTCCCTCCGACGAACACCCGGGGGAAGGCGCGCCGCGCCATCGCCCCCAGGAGCGTCGTCACCGTGGACTTGCCGTTGGTCCCCGTCACGGCCGCCACCTTCCCGGAAAACCGGCGGAACGCCAGCTCGAGCTCCCCCCAGACGGGCGTCCCGGCGCGGGCCAGCGCGGCGAGCGGGAGCTTCTCGCGCGGGACCCCGGGAGAGAGGACCACCAGGTCCGCGCGCGCGGCCTGCTCCTCGGAGAGCCTGCCCCGGGCGAAGGCGGCCTTCGGGGGCAGGGGGCGCTTGAGCGACCGCTCCACCTCGGCCTGCGGCCGCTCGTCCAGGAGCGTGACGCGGCGACCCTCGCGCAGGAGGAGCTCGGACGCGGCCACTCCCGATGTGCCGGCGCCGATCACGAACGCCTCCCCCCCTTTCCGCGGTTCCATCTCACCGGATCTTGAGCGTGCTGATGGCCAGCAGCGCCAGGATGATCGAGATGATC